>NZ_JBQGAB010000028.1:0-37594 GCF_056542605.1 Ruegeria sp. AB8 | reverse complement strand
CTCATCTCCACTCCTTGGCGGTTACGATGAGCCAGAAACCCTCTCTTATCAAATCTACTTAAACTGTCCCATTGGTGCTGACGTCAGACAGCAGATGATTTCGCCGCGACCCAATCGGGGGTGGCAGAGGTTGTTATTCCGCCCGGTTCTTCAGTGATCGGCCAGACTCCGATTGATTTGCGTCTCCGTCAGACACATGGTTTGTCTCTGTTGGCCATTCAGCGCGGCGAAGAAACACTGAGCCATGTAGAAACCGAAGATCATTCAGCCACGCATATCGGGCAAGTCCCTTTGCAGGCGGGTGATACGTGTGTCGTGCACGTGCAATGGGACCGTCTGACACGACTGAAGTCAGACAGGGATTTTGTCGTAGTAACTTCGGACTTTCCCCAAGAAGAGTTACGCCCACACAAGGTCGGATGGGCGCTTGCTTTCTTCCTAATAGCGTTGAGCTTAATTCTGTTTTCTGATCTGCGCTTGTCATTATGCCTGTTGATCGGCGCTATTGGGATGGTGTTGAGCCGGGTGCTCTCGATTGACGAAGCCTACGAGTCGATAAGTTGGAGCACAGTCTTTCTACTGGCTTCGCTGATCCCGTTGGGCCAGGCAGTTCAGAACACTGGCACTGCGGATTGGATTGCCGCGCATGTGGTGGCCCTCCTGAAGGGGTGGCCGATCTGGTCTTTGCAAGCAGGGATCGCCGTTTTGGCAACGGCGTTCACGCTGGTCATGTCCAACGTAGGTGCAACTGTTCTGCTGGTGCCGCTGGCGGTTTCTATTGCCGTATCAGCGGGTGGTAACCCGGCCGTATTTGCTCTCACCGTGGCAATTTCAACGTCCAACTCATTTTTGATCCCAACACACCAGGTGAATGCGTTGATCATGGGCCCAGCAGGCTATCGGGTGGTCGATTTCGTTCGCTCGGGCGGAATCATGACTCTCCTTTTCTTGGTTGTTTCAATGACCGGACTTGCGCTTTTCTTCTGAGCCGCTTCTCGGCGACCCGCACAATGAACTCTGCTTCAGCTCAGAAGAACTGGCAAGATGAGGTCTTGGAGGCCAATCCTTTTGTTGGAGCAGAAAATCCGAGATCTATACAAATGGACTTTCGCTGCGAGAAAGAGAAGAAGGGCGGCGAACAAATGCAAACCTGACGTCGACATACGCTGGTACTGGACCGTCTTTGTTTTATCGATCACTGTTGCTTGGCCAATACCGTCGGCATATTGGAGAGTTCACAATTAAGTTCCTTCGAACACCTGACCATCGGTTTGACGGGTTGCCAGATTTCGCATTCGGCCCGAATTATCTTGATGTGGATGATACCGAAGGCGGTCGTCTCCGAATGCACTATTTGGACGAGGGACCGGAACAGGCACCGCCCGTATTGTTGATGCATGGAGAGCCAACCTGGTGCTTCCTGTATAGGCACATGATTCCGTTATTCAAGGATGCGGGCCATCGAGTTCTGGCTCCTGATTTGATTGGGTTTGGGCGGTCGGACAAGCCAACCGAGCGATCCGACTACACCTACCAACGCCATGTAGACTGGATGTCCGAGTGGTTGCGGAAAGTTGACCTGACTGGCATCACATTGGTGTGTCAGGACTGGGGCGGACTCATTGGCTTGCGGCTGGTTGCAAGTATGCCCGAGCGTTTCTCTCGTGTGGTTGTGGCGAACACGGCCCTACCTACCGGTGACGTGCCCTTGGGTGAAGCATTTCTTTCATGGCGAGAATATTCACAATCCGTGCCTGAATTTAATTCGGGCCGTATTGTATTCGGCGGTACAACATCGAAGATTTCCGATGAAGAGGTTGCAGCCTATAACGCACCGTTTCCGGATGCGCGCTATCTGGCAGGCGCTCGCGAGTTTCCAGTGTTGGTGCCCGACAAACCCGACAGCCCAGCTTCAGAAGCCAACCGAGCCGCATGGAAAACCCTCAAGACCCTCAATACTCCGTTTCTGACCGTTTTTGGAGAAGATGACAGGGTTATGGCGGGCGTAGAAAAACTGTTCCAAAAGTCGATCCCTGGGGCAGTTGGTCAAAATCATACCGTTTTGCCAAAAGCCGGGCATTTCATTCAAGAAGATGCCGGAACAGAATTGGCACATGCGACTCTGAAATTCATCGAGCAAACCTAGCGGCTATCAGTCGGTGTAACTCTTTGGAATGCTCGCCTTGAAAAGATGTTCGATTGCGGAACAGTTCCCGGGCCGTACGCGGCTGCCGAAAGTTCTACTGCATTACAGCTAAGATGACCCCTTCGATTCAATTGCTTTGCTGATAGCGAGGACTGTACATCGTAGCCAACTGAAGAAGCGATCTAGTGATTGCTCTCGCGGCCTCAACTCACACCAAATTTGCGACGCAAATGCTCAGCTAAGGCTGTTATGCGACGTGGTTGGGCTCGGCTCGGCGGAAACATCATTTGCAAAGGTTTCGGTGGTGGGAGGAAGTCGCGCAAGACAGAAATAAGTCTGCCAGATCGAACATCGTCGCTGACATCCAGCTCGGACTTCAATACGACCCCATGGCCTGCAATCGCCCAATCGCGAATGAGTGAACCATCATTGACTATTCGGTTTCCATCTACCGATACCCGCTGGGCATTTGGTCCTGATCCAAACTCCCAAACGTTGTCGATCATGTCGCCAAACCTCATGACCAAGCAGTTGTGGTTTAAAAGATCTTCTGGTTTTTCAGGCGTTCCGAATAAGGCTAGGTAACTTGGGGACGCACATACGAAACGTTGGTAGCTTCCTAAATTTCGTAATCTGAGCGAGCTGTCTGTGATGTTGCCGAAGCGAACGGCGAGGTCAAAACCCTGGCCTACGAGGTCGACGTAGCCGTCTGAGAGGGACAGTTCGATTGAGACGGCAGGGTTCTCTTCGGTGAATTCGGCAATAACCTCGGAAACAAAGCTCCGCCCCAAATCGATAGGCGCGCTTATGCGAATTGGACCAGACAGAGTTTCGGCGCCGTGCCGAACAAGTGTATCCAGGTCCGCAACCTCACTGAGTACGCTTTTTGCTCCGTCAGCTAGTGTCCGACCTTCTTCGGTCAGGCTAATTGACCGGGTGGTGCGGTTGAACAAAACCACTCCGTAATGTGCCTCCAGAGCCGCGAGTCTCTCGGACACTGTCGTGCTCGACATCCCAGTTGCGCGCGCCGCAGCCACAAGACTGCCTTTCTCGGCTATAGTCAGAAACAAGCGAAGATTGTCTAAAAGCATTAAACGGAATTTCCGGATTATATGTTCGATCTCGATCTGTTTATCCCGAAGGGACTGCGGCGTAAATCTGGCACATCGCACTAGAACACAAGGGACCTATTCCAATGGCCAAGCTGACAATCGTCGCCAACATCAAAGCCAACCCCGACAAGATCGACCTCGTAAAGGGTGAGCTGATCAAGCTCATCGACATAACCCGTGCCGAAGAGGGTTGCATCAACTACGACCTGCACCAGGACAACGACAACCCGGCCCATTTCGTATTCTACGAAAACTGGGAAAGCAGGGAGCTTTGGCAAACCCACATGGGTGCTCAGCACCTTGCGGCTTACCTGGAAGCAACAGAGGGTGCCGTTGCAGGATTCACGTTGAATGAAATGACAGTCATCGGTTGATACAGAACCGAACAAAGGAGCACTTTATGAAAGCCGTGGGATACCGTGAGACAGGGTCGATTGATCGGGCGGACGCCTTAATCGACTTCGAGGCCGACAAACCGACGCCGAAGGGGCATGACTTGTTGGTGAAAGTGCAGGCCGTTTCAGTGAACCCGGTCGATACGAAAATTCGGCAAAAACGTGCTCCTGTAGGTCCAGCACCTGATATTTTGGGGTGGGACGCAGTAGGCATCGTCGAAGCAGTTGGCGAAACGGTTGAGACTTTCCGTCCGGGAGATGCAGTTTGGTATGCCGGGGCAATAGACCGACCGGGAACCAATGCCGAGTTTCATCTGGTGGATGAACGTATTGTCGGATCAGCGCCAAAATCCATACCGGCGAAAGCAGCTGCGGCGATGCCGCTAACGACGCTTACTGCCTTTGAGATGCTGTTCGACCGCTTGCGAGTCCAAGATGCCGTTTCCGGCGGAACCAATACGTTGCTGGTTATTGGTGGCGCAGGCGGTGTCGGGTCAATCACCATTCAATTGGCGCGGGCTCTCACTGACTTGACGGTGATTGCCACTGCGTCCCGACCCGAGACGCAAGACTGGGTTCGAGAGCTTGGCGCACACCATGTCATCAACCATGCGGAACCTTTGGGCGCGCAACTCGGGGCTCTCGGTATCGAAAGCGTGGATTTCATCTATTCAACGAACCAGTCCGAGCTATACGCATCTGAAGCTGGAGAGGTGATGACACCTCAAGGTCGCTTTGGGTTGATTGATGATCCTGAAACCTTCGACATCGCGCCGTTCAAACCCAAATCGATCTCATTGCATTGGGAGTTCATGTACACTCGGTCGCTTTTTGGGACTGGAGATATGAATCGTCAAAGCGAAATCCTGAATCAGGTCGCCGCGTTGATAGATGATGGAGAGATCAGATCTACAGCGACTGAAACACTTGGTAGGATCAATGCTACAAACTTAATGAAAGCGCATGCTATCCTCGAAAGCGGCAAGGCCAAAGGAAAGCTCGTGCTTGAGGGTTTTTAGATGAGAATTGAGCGGCTGGATCATGTGAATATCGTGACCACAAGGTTGCCTGAGATGGTTGCTTGGTATGAAGAGGTCCTGGGTTTGAAACCTGGGGTCCGCCCTGATTTTCCGTTTCCCGGAGCTTGGTTGTACGCGGGTGATGAAGCCGTGGTTCACCTTGTGGGTCACGAAGGAACGCCAAATGTTGGCTCTGAAGTGAAGCTCAAGCTCGAGCATTTTGCGCTCTCAGCCACAGGGTTGAGAGCATTCGAGGAAAAACTGATCTCGTGTCAGATCCAGTATCGCAAAACTGACGTCCCGGGCGCCCGAATGGTCCAAATCCATGTGGCCGATCTTGATGGGAATCATATTCATATAGACTTCGAAGAAACCGAGTAAGTGTCCAACTCTATTAATAGTCGGAGCGCAAATTTAAGCTGTTAAACTCTTGGCAATTAGTGGTCGAGATCTTTGCCGGGTTGCTTCCAAGAATTACGCGGACCAACATTTTTGGGCGGTACAAACGTCGATTTGGAGATCAGTATGCCGGACCCCAAAACAAACAAGAAAAACGTCATCGCTTTCTACGAAATGATGTTCAACGCGTGTAGACCAGCCGAGGCCATAGCAACCTTTGTTGGTGAAACCTATACGCAGCACAACCCGCATGTTGGCGACGGCAAGCAAGCCTTTGTCGAGTATTTCGAGCGCATGGCCGCCAAATACCCGGGAAAGCGCGTGGACATCAAACGTGCCTTTGCTGAAGGCGATCACGTTGTTCTGCATTGCCATCAGATCTGGCCCGATGGTCTCGAGTACGCAGGGATCGATATTTTTCGCCTGGACGTTGACGGTAAGGTTGTCGAGCACTGGGACGTTCTTCAGGAAGTTCCAGCAAACAGCGAGAATGACAATGGCATGTTTTGACTTCGCCGTTCTGACTGCGGAGCATGGGAATTCGAAAGGTCCTGTCGGCTAAACCACGACAGTCAAAGGGTATAAGTCTGATCCAAGAAACCCACCCAGGCGTATCCATCAAGAACCCTTTAGCAAGGAGAAATATATGCTCCCGAAGTGTATTCTCGTGGCGACCGTCGGATTATTTGCGGCCACGTCCCTTCAGGCTGGTGTGCAAATTCGATTCATAGAAGGCGCACCCAAGGACCGTTTTGTTCTGACAAACCTCGGAGCTTGCGAAGTAGAAGCTTCGACCCTCAAAATTGACTTGTCGCAATCCGCCGGACGTCTGATTTTCGACGTTACCGAAAAGGGTGCGGGCGTGGAGGTATTCCAACCTCTCGAATTCGCTGAGGGTGCGGATTCTCTGCGGCAAATCCCAGCGGTCGTGGACGGGCAAGATACAATTGAACTTGAAATCGCCTCCCTCGCAGCCGGGGACACACTCGCCTTTACCATTGATGTCGATGACACTATCGGGCAACGCGAAATCACCGTAACGGGGTCGGAGATCGAAGGCGCCACGGTGTCATATACCGATGCGGATAAGACCAGTACGGCGACCTTCTCTTCCGAAGCACTTGTCAACGTTACGACCAAGGACTGCTGAGAGCTATCCTGCAATGTCGAACTGGTTGATCCGCATAGCATTTCTTGCGCTCGTGTTGGGAGGTGGCATCCTGATCGGTACACTGACTGCACCTGGCGATTGGTATGCGCAGCTTTCTAAACCGGCTTTCAATCCACCTAATTGGATTTTTGGACCGGTTTGGATGGTGCTATATGTCTTGATCGCTATGGTTGGTTGGCGTCAGTTTGAAACAGACCGAAGCTCGACCGCCATGAAGTTGTGGTGGGCGCAGATGGGTCTGAACTTTTTGTGGTCCCCAGCCTTTTTCGTACTGCAACTTCCGTGGTTGGCCCTTGTGGTCATTGTCGCGCTGTTGGTTGTCATCGTCATGTTCATCGCTCGGATTAGGAATTCAGATCAGGTCTCCGCATTGGCCTTCGTGCCGTACTTCGCGTGGGTCGCATTTGCCACGGCGCTGAACCTTTCCATTGCGATACTGAACTGAGAAGGAACAATATGCGTGTCAACTTCATTGGGCTTGTTTCAGGTCTTGTTATCATCGGATGCACAATGGCTCAGGCTGATGGAAAACTGACCGAAGACTTCTCCAAGTCTCCGGAGACGCGTTGGGATTACGTTGCCGACACCGTCATGGGAGGGGTTTCTTCAGGGCAGGTGCAGTTTCGTTCGGAAGGTGATGTCGCATTTGCGCGGCTGACCGGAACCGTGAGTACAGAAAATAATGGCGGCTTCATCCAGTTCCGACGCAAGTTGTCTGATCGACCAAATGAGGGTGTATCAGGTGTCAGGCTACTTGTACGGGGGAACGGCGAGCAATACTTCGTTCACCTCAGAACACGTGGTACGGTGCTCCCGTGGCAATACTATCAGGCCGCGTTTGCAACTTCTGACGAATGGACCGAAGTCTCTTTACCTCTGTCAGGCTTCAAAGCTTCAGGTGCCATGTTACGCGCTATTCCCGTTGCTGACGAAATCACCTCCGTCGGAGTTGTAGCCTTCGGGCGCGATCACGAGGCCCGCGTAGATGTCAGCGAGATTGGTTTCTATTGAAGTTCAGGTTCCGAAATTCACCTCGGTTGCCAACCAATGCGAAACTTGAGGTTGTTTTGTCTGACGGCGCCGATTTCGCGGAAACGTCGACCGTCCGGCTGCAGGGTTGGCGGTTTTGACGCAACGTCATTTCGAACGTACTCTGGTAGCAGCGAAGCGCAAACGAGGACCATGTCTGATCCCGAGAACATAAATGAATCCGTCGCGGAACCTAGGTCGCACGCTGTAGCCGATGGTATCGGAAGGGCAACGGAGGAATTCAGAATTTCGATGCCAATGGGGATCGGGGCCGTTTTGGCTGCACTTGCCTCTTTGGCCACGTGCTATTCCGGGATACTGGTGACTTATTTGGTTGGCTATGAAGCGCTTTCCATAAACCCACATGTGCAAGCGGTGCTCATGTGGGTGCTTGCTTTGTTGGCGGTCAGTTTCTTGTGGAGAGACCGTAAACGACATGCCAAAGAGCTTCCACTCGTCCTTGGTGGGATTGCTGCCCTTATTTTGATTATCACGCTGTATTTCGGCTATGACGAACGCGTCGAAGCGCTCGCCTATGTACTTTTGGTGATTGCAGCTTTGCTAAACCAGAACTTTATACTCGATGCGTTAAACCACAAGGTTCGTGACCAGACGCATGAAATAGAGGCATTAAACGAAAGGCTTACCGAGAAGGTGAAGCGCCAGGAAGGCGAAATTGACAGGCTGGGGCGACTTAAACAATTCCTTGCGCCTCAGGTGGCGGAGCTTGTCGTAGAAGAAAATTCTGAAGAGCTTCTTAAAACCCATCGTCAATACATCTCTTGCCTATTCTGCGACATCCGCAATTTCACCGCCATTTCCGAGGCGATTGAGCCGGAAGATGTCATTACCCTTCTCCAGCAATTCCACGATGAGGTCGGTCAATTAGTTGCCCAACACAAGGGGACGATTGGATACCGAGCTGGAGATGGTTTGATGGTCTTCTTCAATGATCCGGTTCCCTGCGAGCAACCCGTCCTGCAAGCCGTGCGGTTGGCTAAAGCAATAAGCGAAGCCTTTGACAGAATTCGAGCACCCTGGCAGAGGCTTGGGCATGCGATGGGTTTGGGTATCGGGATCAGCAGCGGTTACGCAACCCTTGGGCTTATCGGGTTTCATGGTCGTGCCGACTACACCGCTATCGGCGGCGTGGTGATCACTGCATCGAGGCTTTGCGATTTTGCCAGCGACGGGCAGATCCTTTTGAACCAACGGGCGCTTTTAGACATAGAAGATTATGTGGAGGCAGAAGAACTGGAAGAAAGAGAGCTGAAGGGCATCGGTAACCCCGTGCAGATTTTTCGTGTTCTCAGTCTCTCTGATCAGGCAAAGTGATGCGCTTTGTCGTTAGGAGTTCACGCGTTCTTTGTTTTATTCGCTGCGGTGCCAGTTCCCTAATTCGTGAGCGCTATTCCGTGGACCCAAACGGAGCTTGCGACTAGCATCAGTGATTACACAGCACGAAGGGAGACACAAATGTTGAAGTTCACCAAACGAACAACTGCCCATGGGGTTGCTGCACTCTTAATCTGCTGTTTCACAACGGCTGTACAGGCGCAATCGGTGGGTGACGAGATGTCGTTTTTCATAACTAGTGTGGGCAAGGGGGACGGGGCTAATCTAGGCGGCCTCGAAGGCGCCGATGCCCATTGCAATGCACTCGCTTCCGCGGCCGGTTCTTCCAAGACATTTGCGGCCTATTTGAGTACCTCAATGTCCATTGATCGCAGCACCGACCCGATGACAATCACCAATGGCATTTCTGCACGCGACCGGATCGGATCGGGCCCCTGGCACAATGCCAATGGAGAGCTCATCGCCAACAATGTTGAAGACCTGCACAGCGACAGCGTGAACATTAGTCTACAGAGCGCGCTCGACGAAAATGGTAACCCCGTCAATGGGCGTGGCAGTCAGCCGAATAAACATGACATTCTGACCGGCTCCGATTCTGCTGGATACTTCTCGACGGCAGGTGGTGACACGACTTGCAGTAACTGGACTTCGAATAGCGAGGACGGATCTGCGATTGTTGGGCATCATGATCGTATCGGTCTCAATGATGCTCGAAACATGGTGTCCTGGAACTCATCGCACGGCTCGCGTGGATGCGGGGAGGAACATCTGCCTCGTTCTGGCGGGGCGGGCCTGTTTTATTGCTTCGCAACCGACTGATCAGGCGGCATTGGTACGCGCGTCGTCCGTGTTGCGCCTGATATTGCCTGGTCAGTTGTTGGGGTCGTGTTCTGGAAGCGTTTTTTGGGGTGCATGCTGCGACCGAAGCATCTTGGGCCGGGCAGGACAAATTGCGAACCATGGCGCCAATCGGCGAGCGTTTGGAATTGACGGCGGAAAGGGTCGTTTTCGGGGGAAGCAGGGACGGGGCATTTTGGTTTGGGAACGCCTGAAGAAGTAGGCGTCAGTGGCAATCCGCGAACGATCACTTCGTTCGCTATTTGACAAACGAATAAACCGCAGAGGACGAATTGAGCGATCAGCATCGGCCTTGAACCTACGTGCCGGTTTGTAGGCGACAGATCTACTATCACTGGACAGAGTCAGAACTGCTGGTGACTGTAAAAGCCACTTTCAGCGGCGGAGATACTCTGTGGAACATATTGCACAAATGACCATGGGGTACTTGCTACACCTGTCCGTCATCAGGGATTTTGGGACAGATGGCGTCCTGAGCTAAGAGATGGTCGGCGCATCTGATTGGTTTGATTATGCGACGGATTTGCGGTGAAGCAAGCGCCGGGTTTCGATTGTCTTCCGTTTGATCCTTTCTCGTTGTTTCAGAATGGTCTGGCCGCGCCCGAAGTAGACATTGGCCGGTGTGAGGTTTTGCAGGCTCTCGTGATAGCGCCGGTGGTTGTAGTGATTGACAAGGGCGTCGATCTGCTGCTTGAGATCACTGGGCAGGTAGTAGTTTTCCAGCAAGATGCGGTTCTTGAAGGTCTGATGCCAGCGCTCGATCTTACCCTGAGTTTGCGGATGGTATGGTGCCCCTCGGACATGATCGATTTCCTGATCTTCCAGCCATTCAGCAAGTTCACCAGAGATGTAGCTGGACCCGTTGTCGCTGAGCGGCCGTGGCTTGTGGAAGTCGGTCGCCTGGGCACAGCCCGAAGCCTGCAAAGCCAAGTCCAGCGTATCGGTGACATCACTGGACTTCATCGTCGTGCAGAGCTTCCATGCGATGATATAGCGGCTGTAGTCGTCGAGGATCGTCGAGAGATAGAACCACCCCCAGCCGATGACCTTCAGATAAGTGAAGTCGGGCTGCCACAGCTGGTTCGGTCGGGTCGTCTTTTCACGAAACTCGTCGGCCGCCGATAGAACCACATAGGCCGGGCTGGTGATCAGGTCGTAAGACTTGAGGATGCGATAGACCGAGGCCTCTGACACAAAATACTTTTCCGTGTCGGTGAATTGCACGGCCAGTTCGCGCGGCGACAGATCGCTTTCCTTCAGAGCCAGGTCCTTGATCTTCTCACGCATAGGCTGCGGAATACGGTTCCAGACCCGTGAGGGCTTGGGACTACGATCCTCAAGCGCCTCAGGACCACCCGACAGATACCGGTCGTACCAGCGATAGAAGGTGGTCTTCGGGATGCCCAGCTTGTCCAGTGTGCGTTTGGTCGAGAGATGTGACCCTTCGACGAGGCGGATGATCTCCAGCTTTTCGGATGCAGGATTCCTCATTCGCCATCTTCCCCATCCGCGATCATGCTTTTTTTGAGCAGTCGTAGTTCCAACGCCTGTTCGGCCACGACCTCTTTCAGGTCACGTGCCTCGCGCCGCAAGTCCTTGACCTCAGTCGATGTCGCTGCACGCGCCGTGTCGCCCGCCAGACGTTTCTTCCCAGCTTCGAGGAACTCCTTGGACCAGCTGTAGTAGAGGCTCTGTGCAATGCCCTCACGCCGGAACAACTCGGCAATGCTCTCTTCGCCCTTCAGGCCATCCAGCACGATCCTGATCTTCTCTTCCGCTGAATACTGCTTGCGGGTGGCTCGACGGATGTCTTTAACGATCTTCGCGCCGTGGCCCTTACAGGTTCCGGGTTTCTGTCTCATCTCCACTCCTTGGTGGTCACGATGTGCCAGAAACCCTCCCTTATCAAATCGGCCTAAACTGTCCCGTTGGTGCTGACGTCAGACACGCGCGTACCATGCCTTTGCTTTTCCAACCGTTCTATCTCGGCTTTCAACAACGCAATCCTCTGCGATGTCTGATGTTCCGCGATCAGATCGAGGAACATCTTGGTTTTACCGCCATGTTTCATGCCATAACGCTCATAGACTAACGCATTAAACGCATCCAGTTTCGCCTTAGGGATCCGGAACTGGATGTGCTCAAACTGTTCGGTCTCTGTTTTTGTCATCGAATCCATCCTTGTCGCCTGAGCATAGCAGACCGACGCCTCTGACGCCGCCATGACTGTGGCACGGTCCTAGCGCACAAGTACCTGCCGGCATTTTTGACATTCATCAGTCATATACTGATCACGACGGGCGGGTCTGGCATTCCTACCGACCTAACAAATTCCTGTCGTTGGCTTTTATTCGGACTAACCATTCCAAAATCCTCTGCTGGTCCCTTGAGCTTTTGGACTGATCATTCCATATGTATGCCATGAGCAAAGAAACTCTTCAATTTGCAGACATCAAGTCGTCCGCAGGCCCGGGTAGGCCTCGTGCCTTTGACGAAGCTGAGGCTTTGGAAAAAGCCTTGTGCGTATTTTGGCACAAGGGCTACGAGACCGCGTCCTTGGAGGATCTGACCAAGGCTATGGGTTTGAGCCGTTCCAGCTTTTATGGAGCATTCGGTAACAAGCAGGCTTTGTTTCACAAGGCCCTCCGCCACTATTCAAGACGTGCAGTGAAAACTCTGCGTGCAGTTGCAGACACTGGTGGGGAAGATCCCGTTGGATCGATTTTGGAAGCTTTGGCGAACCCGCAAGGCGGCCGTGACGGCTGTATGTTGATAAACTGCCTTATTGAGCTTGCGCCGCGTGATGATGAAGTGGCGGCTCTCGGGCGGCACCATTTGGAGAGTATTGACGAGATTATTGCGAGAGCACTTGAGCCCTCAGATCCGGTCCAGGCACTCGGCAAAGCGCGCGCCTATTCTTGCCTTGCAATCGGCACGTTGGCATTGCGCAAGGCGGGCGTTCCCGCTGAGCAGATATCGCAAACCCTGAAACAAGCCCGGTTGGTGATTTCGCCAAAAGGCCTCCCGCCACCATAAAGAAATGAAACCTGACACAAACTCAAACAACGGACAGTGGCCCTAATATTGGACCAATTGGTCCAATAATATCTGAACGAAGTTTACTAAAGAAGGAAGCAGCAATGGCTGATGAAAAACTGTTCTCCGGCATCAAAGCTGGTGCAATAGAACTGAAAAACCGCGTTGTCATGGCGCCACTGACCCGCAACCGGGCAAGAGCCGAGGATGACAGCGTCCATGAATTGCAGGCCAAGTACTACGCGCAGCGGGCGGGTGCTGGTCTGATCATCACGGAAGCTTCGCAAATCTCGCCCCAAGGCAAAGGTTATGCATGGACGCCCGGCATTTATTCCCAAGCACAGATCGACGGCTGGAATAAAGTGACTGAAGCCGTCCATGCTGAGGGCGGCAAGATTGTGATCCAGCTTTGGCATGTTGGCCGGATTTCGCATTACAGCTTGCAGCAGGATGGCGGCGCCCCTGTTGCGCCATCCGCAATTGGCGCTAAGGCCATGACCTTTGATGGCGAGCAGTTTGTCGAAACTTCGGAACCGCGGGCTCTGGCCATCGAAGAAATTGCGGACATTGTTTCCGACTACCGGAGGGCCGCGGAAAACGCCAAAGAGGCTGGTTTCGACGGTGTCGAGGTCCACGCAGCCAATGGATATCTGATCGATCAGTTCCTGCGGGACGAGTCCAACAGTCGTGAAGACGAATACGGCGGTCCTGTCGAGAACAGAGCGCGATTCCTGAAGGAAGTCATGGACGTGGTTGTCGACGTGTGGGGCGCCGACCGCGTTGGTGTTCGCCTCAGCCCGTTCTCGGACGCCAACAACATCTCCGACAGCGACCCGCAGGCGACGTTCTCCCATGCGATCAAATTGTTGAATAGCTATGGGTTGGCCTATCTCCATCTCGTGGAAGGACAGACCGGCGGCCCGCGCGATATTCCTGAAGGTGGCGATCTAAAGGCGCTCTATGAATTGTTTGACGGTGCGAAAATGGGCAACAACGCTTATGACCGCGAAATGGCGATTGAATCGGTTGAGGCCGGTGCCGTCGATCTGGTGGCTTTTGGCCGACCATTCATTTCCAACCCGGATCTTGTCAGTCGGCTGGAGAAAGACACCTCGCTGAATGAGCTGGATGCAACTACCCTCTACGGCGGTAATGAAAAAGGATACACCGACTACCCGGCACTGGAAGAGAAAGCGGTTGCCGCAGAGTGATGCATCACTCTTAACTCCTTGGTGACAGGCAATACCAAATAGAGTGAGCGCGCCGGTTTGGACGCGCTCACTTCGCGGGTAAGGCAATATCCATGCTGGAAGCGCGGATCTGTCACAAGTCTGCGAATAAACTGCTTCCTCATGATCAGGGTTGAATATTCCCAATCAGAATGCACTCTTGAATGAGAGGCACCTGGTTTTAGTTGAAGAAGTTGTGCTGTGTACTTGTTTCGGATGCGACTCTGGTCACGGTCGGTGGAAGAACGAATTTGTCATTTGCCGAAATAGAACCAACGCTGCTCAAAGGTCTCCGCGGTCACCACGTTCTGTATCGACAGGAGTGGCAAAGCTGAACACGTGGACAGCCTGAACTCTGGCAGATTGCACTTGGATGGAAAAAAATCCTCTCTCAGGAAATCTCCTGAAATGTTCGCGTAGGCGGCGTTAACGTAGGTAACTCAACAAAAAGTTGTGGCGAATGCATGCCCTATGCCGTAAGTCTGCATTGGGAAGCAGCGAGGCTCAAACGGCACATTGGGTCGCTGTGTGACCAGAAAACTTAGAACATAGAATATTCCCAATAATGCTGAATGCAATTTTGAATTCAAAGTCCGGGCGGCTTCATGCTGATTCAGGCGAGAAAATTTCGTGGCGAAAGCTCTTCCGTGAAAATGAAGATCTTGTAACCGCTACTGTTATTGAGCGGTTTTCTTACATGAACCCGGTGGAGGTTTGGCGCATCCTATCAAGTGCTGCCAAGGGGCAACTCCCAAGATATCGAGTGGCAGAAGTCACTAAAATCGAGTTTTGGCCACTTTGGTCCCATGAGGAACGTCAAAAAGGCGTCGAGCCAGACGTATTCATCGAGTTCAGCCTAGGAGATCCAGCGCGCCTAATTCATGTGATCGTCGAGGCGAAGCACGGTGCGCATCAACTCCATAACCAACTTATGGTTGAGATCGAGAGTTGGTATCAGTCTTTTACCGAAGCGGATAGCCACCTTCCTGAACAGATTTACATCTTGGCACTTGGCGGTTCTAGCGGACACATAGATCCGGCCAAATTTCACCGCTCGGTTAAGGCCAAAATGCCGCTCGTACCATTTTCCGGGCTTGTCTCGATTGGTTGGGATGAGCTTGCAAAGGCAGTGAGCGAAGCGAGGGTAGACAGCGGGAGCATCGCGCCATCGCAAACCATTGCGGTTGATCAAGATTATCCCGCTCAACACACGCCGGTCATCGACACGCGGCTTACCGTGAGACTTGGGAAAGAAGGGCTCAAGACGCGCCATCTGCGCGTCGGTCAACCAGAAAAGATCAGACATGTTCACCGCTCGTTTTTCAGCCGTGAATCATGCCGACCGCTGGAAATCAATGGGTCCTGACCCTACTGCCAGCCCCAACCGTATGTTCACAAATCAAGCTTTTCATTTTTCGAGATGTCGAAAAACGCCACTGCTCGTTTTCCTTGGGATGGCGGTCAGTTACCGCGCTTGGCAAACGGGGCGAAAAACGCCCGTGGGGCTTTCAACGGGTTTGCGGCGAACGAGAAGAGAAATTAGTTTGGGCTACTTGGTAGCGACCGGATATATGAATCCGTTCACTGGGTAGAAACTGCCATACCGGCCCGGCTGACTTTCAACCCGGACCAGCGTCCAGTCATTGTTTTTGGATACGTCCCTGACGCCCATTTTCAATGATACCTTATTGCGGTGCCAGTTCGCGTGGTTCACGATAACTTCCCGCTCGGTGACAATATCGGACACGACAGCCACATGGCCCAACGGCATTCCTCGGGTAGCCCGAAACGACATCACCGCACCGACAACCGGTTCATTGCCCCGCTGAAAAATATTGTGCGCCTTGCCCCACCAGTCCTTGGCGTTGCCGCGAATTTCGATGCCGCTGAGGCTTCGTGCATAGGGTACGCACCACACCCTTTGCCCCCCGGCCTGCTTTTGTGAAACCTCGCGCAACGCCATTGACTGACGTTCCGGATTGAGTTCCCTTTCGGATGGGTTTTGGGCACAGGCAGAAACAAGAATGAAAAGCCCCAACGCAATCGCGGTTCGGGCAGTGCCGAGCAAAAACGGCCGATTCGTATTCGTTTTGCGGGCGCTGGTGTGCAAGTCGCTTCTTTGCCTGTTCGAAGACTTTCGAGGCTTTTACGGTGATCCGATCCGAAATGAAAAGAGGCTTGCCAACTCCCCGGCAAGATTTTGCCAGTTCCCCGCACGAATTTAGGCCAATAGCCGAGGTGGAAGACGTATTTCCCAAAAAAGGAGATTGAGCACTGTGTAGCCAAAAAAACCCTCCGCCAATTGGATGGCGAAGGGTATGTGCAGACTACAGAGCCTAACCAAAGATTACTTTGTCATCTCCGGCTGCATGATCAGTGCGACCGCAATCGCCTTGCCATTGAGCAGCTTTGCGGTTCCGAGCCTCAACTCAAGCTGCATCCAGAATTGCGACAGGGTCAAAAGCTCAGGGGTGCGGTGTCTGCTTGTTTGTCGGAACAAACTTGAACTTGGGTAAAAAGCCCGATGACTTCGATTTTCACATGGTTCATTTTTCTTTCCTATCTTTGGTTCATTTGCGCACGCACGGATTTGATCCCCAACGCGGATGCGCGGTAAGGACTACCGTTTTTCGAGCGAATGAAGCGGCGCTTCAAAAGGCGCTTGAAGACGCCAAGGCTGCAGTCGGTCAGGATATGACCGTCGCGCGTGTAACAAATGACGTCGTGGATTTTGCCGTTTTCCAGGCGCTCATGATGGATCGACCCGCCAAGGGCGAGCTCGTGCAAAACACGCTGTTCGTACTTTGATATATTCATTGGGATGTCTCGATCTTACGAAAGCACAGAAACAGGTTCACTCAGCATCGCGCGTGAGTGTGCCTATCAATGTTGGTGTTCCTGAGTTTGGGTCGTCAGGAACGGGCGTTAGGCCCGGGTCTCTTTCATAAAATCTCCGTTGCACGAGGCGGTATGCCTCAGGCGGTTGTCGACTTAGTCATCCGCCCGTCATGTGTCAAGTTGTATGAAAAATAGTCCTGGTGCGCCCATTTCTGGCATCTTCGCAGGACTCGTGAACGTCTCTTACGGCGCAAGAAATATGCAGTAATGTTGCTGCACTTTACATGCCGTAATATTACTGCATATTGAGGCCATGAAAGATGATCAGCTCGACCTAATCTTCAAGGCACTTTCCGACAGCACCCGCCGCCGCATCATCGACCGTCTGAGCAGGCAACCTGCCCAGTCGCTGTTCGAAGTTTGCGCCGCATCGGTTGCGGAGGATGGTGTTGCGTTGTCCCGGCAGACGGTTTCCCAGCATCTGGCGGTGTTGGAGAAGGCAGGCTTGATCGAAGTTGAATGGAAGGGCCGGACAAAAACGCACTCCTTGCGCGTTAGCGATGAGCACATCGCGGCTGCATCATGGCTCACAAATTACAAACCAAACGGATCCAAGACATGAAAATCTACGTCACCAGCATCCTTGTTGATGACCAAGACAAAGCTGAGAAATTTTACACTGAAACCCTGGGGTTCAAGGTCAAGCACAATATCTCATTGGGCGAAAACCGTTGGTTGACGGTCGTATCAAAGGAAGATCCCGAGGGGACCGAGTTGCTGCTTGAACCAAGCGACCACCCGGCGGTGGGGCCTTACAAAGCAGCCCTTGTTGCTGACGGTATCGCCGCGCATTCATTTCAGGTCCGGGACCTTGATGCTGAGTACAAGAGGCTGAGCGATCTGGGTGTGGATTTCGTCACCGAACCGATGGACGCTGGGGCAGTTCACATGGCTGTTTTTGATGACACGTGCGGAAATCTCATTCAGCTCATCCAAATGAAGGACGTCGCCTTCGCCTGAGGCTCGTGCGGATCAGTTTGCGATAGGCGCGAAAGACGGAATACCTCCCTCCCGACGATGATGGGATCGCTGTTGCCAAAGCAATGCATTGCGCGCACTTCGAGCACACGCATCGACAGGTCCCAGAAACCTTCTTTGTTGAATCCAGATTTCTCAATGAAGTGCTAACAGAACACCTGCAAAAGGTGCCGACGGCAGCTCGCTTCGTCATGTGTGTTTTGGCACGGCTCATCTGAAATGATCGGATCATGTGGCCTTGGGCTGTTTGCGGGGCAACGCTGATTCCGGGTCCCGCGAAGAAAACTCAGTGACTTCTATCTCATGCTCTCTAAACTCGAACCTGGTAATTTTCATGAGTTGACTGGGGAGCTTAACCTCACGTGGGTGAAAAAAGACCATCAGGAGAGACGGCAGGTCCTGCGTCGTCATCCGCGCAAAGTGAGGGGCTCAGCGTCGCTGATCAGCAGGCGCGGTTCGAAGCGACTGCGCGGGTTATGCAGGCAATCTCCGAGACCAAGGATGACGTGCAGCCGGTCTGCGATCTGATTGTAACGCTGGCAAAAGATCTCTGCGACGCTTTCTTCGCCGGTCTGGTTCTGGGGCGAGAAGGGGATGCCCTTCAGCAACTGGTGGCCAGCGTTAATCTGCACCCGGACATTCAACAGCTCTGGCTCGACGGTAAGTACACCATGGAGCCGGGCAATTCCCTTGTGACCGATACCATTCTCAGCGGCGAGACCAAACGCGTTGTCGATATGGGAGATACCGACTTTCACAAGTCCGGTGATGAGCGTTTTAAGCTGATTGTCGACACACATGGATGCCGCAGCAATCTGTTTGTTCCATTGAAACTGGATGGCGCGGCAATCGGGTGTTTGATGTTGGCGCGCAACGAAGTGCGCCCATACACCGATGATCAGGTTCGGCTGGTGGAAACATTCGCCGCGCAAGCCGTGATCGCAATCGAGAATGTTCGCCAATTCCGCGAATTGCAGACTCGCCTGGCGCGCGAGGGCGCCACGCGCGAAGTGCTTGAGGTAATAAGCCGTTCTCGGGAGGATGAAGCTCCGGTCTTTAAAACGATCCTCGAAAATACCGCCCGGCTGTGTGAAACCGATGTCGCGACGCTGAGCCTTTTGAATGAAGCGGGAACGCATCTAGAATACGCCGCCCATTACGGCGATCAATTGGCCACGTACGAGGTCGGTGTTGATCGCTGGTCGTTGGACTCAAATCTTCAGATTGCCGAGTCTGTGCGGGAAGCGCGGGTTATTCACAACGTCGATTTACGCCTGACAGACCATTACATTAACGGGGACCCTTGGCGCCGTCAGTTGGTTGATGATGAAGGTGTCCGCTCGTTTCTGACAGTCCCTCTGATTTCAGTGGACGGCGACCCGGTTGGCGTCATCGGGATTTATCGGCGCGAAGTACGCCCTTTCACCGATGACGAGATTGCTTTGGTCGAGAGCTTTGCAGCTCAGGCTGTCATCGCCATCGACAATACACGCCAAATGACAGAGCTGCATACTCAGTTGGAACGCCAAACGGCGACGCGGGAAGTTCTGACAGTGATCAGCAAAAGCCGGGACGACGATGCGCGGGTCTTTGAGGTGGTTCTTCAGCAGGCCACTCAGGTTTGTGGTGCGGATCAGGCCGCACTCATTCTGGTAAACTCTGCTGGAACCTGCGGAAGGCTCGTGGCGGCTTGGGGTCACCAAAAAGAAGGGGCTGAAATAGGAACGGAGTGGCCTCTCGAAGGTTCGTTTACAGCCGCTATCGCGATAAGAACAGGTCAGGTAGTTCGCGTCGACGATATAGCTGACACAGATTACTATCGCTCGGGCAACCCAACGGCGGTTGCGATGGTTGGGGTAGAAGGCATTCGGTCCCGCGTCGCAGTTCCGTTGATGCAGGGGGGGCAGGCCATCGGGGCCATCGCGGTCAGCCGCCGCGAGGTGCGTCCATTCGCCGACCCTGATGTGCAGCTAATCGATGAATTCGCCAGACACGCGGTGATTGCCATCGAGAACACGCGCCAGTTTCGCGAAGTTCAGGAACGGCTTGAGCGGGAGAAAGCGTCGCGAGAAATCCTTGAAGTCATCAGCCGCAGCCGCGACGACGACAAGCCGGTCTTCCACAGCATTCTCGAAAATGCCAGCCGTTTGTGCAAGGCACCGCTGGCCTTCTTGTGTGTCGCTGATCACGAACGCGGGCTTGCGACGATCCCGGCCAATATTGGCGCGAGAACCGATTTTGATGAAGCGCTCAGGGAATTCACCGAGCCTTTGACACGTACGGAACTGATCGCAATCAGGCCCATGGTCGATGGGCAGGTCATTCGTCGGGACAACATCGCCGATGATCCGCTTTATTACCGGGACCGCGACCCGAAACGGGTTCAGATGGTCGAGATCGAAGGAGCCCGCTCGGTTCTTGCGGTTCCGTTGATGAAAGGCGGCACCGGACTTGGGGTGATCGTGCTCTATCGCCGTGAAGTTGCACCGTTCTCAGATGACGACGTCGCACTGGTCCAGACCTTTGCGGCCCAGGCCGTGATAGCAATGGAGAATGTTCGCCAGTTTCGGGAGGTCCAGGACCGCACCGCAGAAGTTACGCAAGCGCTGGAATACCAGACGTCCACATCTGAAGTGCTGCGGGTTATTTCGGCGTCGCCAAACGAGTTGTCCCCCGTTCTCGATGCCATCCTCAAAGAGGCGTCGCGCATCTGCGAGTTGCAGGATGCCTATGTTGCGATGTTGGATCCGGACGACGGGCTCTTCCATGTTCACTCGACACTCACTCAGGACACGGCTTTTGCGGAATACGTCAAATCGCACCCTATTTCGCCCAGCGAGAGCGGTGTAAGCGGGCGGGCCATTCTGTCCAAACGCACAATCTATATCGAAGATGTCGAAGCGGACCCGTCCTACACATGGATGGAAGAAAGCGGCGTCGGTGAATACAAATCACTGCTTGGGGTGCCGTTGGTCAAGAACGGCAAGGTCGTGGGCGTATTATCGCTCGGGTCGCCGGAAGTTTCCGGGTTTTCCAAGAAACAGATTCAATTGCTGCAAACTTTCGCAGACCAGGCCATTATCGCCATCACAAACGCGAACCTATTCCGCGAGGTTGAGAAACGCACTGCGGAAGTAGAGCAAGCGCTGGAATACCAGACCGCCACGTCAGACGTGTTGTCGGTCATATCGCGCTCTCCGAACGAGTTGGAGCCGGTACTTGAGGAAATCCTGAAGGTCGCAAGCCGGATCTGCGAACCAAAATACGCTGCGATTTCGATCCTCAATCCGGAAGATAACCTTTACCACACGGACATCATGCTCGATTTTGACAGTGTTTTCATGAAGTTCATGAAGGCCAACCCTGTTCCGGCCGGTCACGGGAGCGGAATTGGCCAAACAGCAGCCCGAGGGGAAACAGTCTATTACAAGGACACGGAAGCTGACGAATACGCATGGAAAGAGGCAGCTCGCATCGGAAAGTACCGTTCGCTGCTAGGTGTCCCGCTGATCAAGGGCAAAGTGGTGGTCGGCGTGATCGTTCTCTGCCACGACAAGGTCGCGCCATTCAATTCAAAGCAGATCTCTCTATTAGAGACTTTTGCGGCCCAGGCCGTGATTGCGATCAACAATACCCAGTTGTTCGAAGAAGTTCAGGCACGTACGGCCGAAGTGGAAGAGACACTGAAGTACCAGACAGCCACGTCAGAAGTGCTGGATGTCATCTCCCGCTCGCCCAACGATCTGCCGCCGGTGCTGGATGCCATCCTCGAGGTTTCTTCGCGCATATGTTCACCGGAATATGCATTCTTCGCGATGCGGGACCCAGACGACGGGCTGTACCGGGTGGTCATGTCCCACAACGTGAGCGATGCGTTTCTGAAGTTCCTGTCAGACAACCCCATAGCTCCCGAAGAAGGCTCGTGCATCGGGCGAACGGCGTTGCATGGAAAAACAGTCTACATCGAGGATACGCGCAACGATCCGACTTACACATGGAAACAAGCGGCCGAGATGGGCGATTACCTGACCACTTTGGGCGTTCCGCTTGTCAAAAACGGTCTGACGCTTGGGGTCATCGTCATGGCGCACCGGCAGGCTTCGGCGTTTAACGACAAACAGATCAGCCTTTTGGAAACCTTTGCGTCTCAGGCACTGATCGCCATCAACAACACGCAGCTTTTCGAGGAAGTGCAGGCGCGCACCGCAGAAGTCGAAGAGGCCTTGCAATACCAGACTGCCACGACTGAAGTTCTCGAGGTGATTTCCCGATCTCCTGACGCATTGGAACCCGTGCTGGAAGCGTTGCTGGCGGTTTCGTCCCGTATCTGCCGTCTTCAGGATGCCTTCGTCGCCTTGAAGAAACCAGAGGACGGGAAGTATCATTTCTTTGCAGGGCACAACCTGTCAGACGGATTTACCGAGTTTCTGAAGGCGCACCCTTTTGAACCGGGGAACTCATCGGCGACCGCGCGTGCACTTCTTCGTGGACAGGCCGACTATGTCGAGGATACGCAGGCAGACCCTCTTTATGATCCGGTTCTGAAGTCGAACCTCGAAGGGTATCGATCCGTTCTTTCCGTGCCTCTGATACGTGACGGCGCCACAATTGGTGTCATCAGCATGGGCAGCCGAACGGCTGCTGCTTTTGACGAAAAGCAAATCAAGCAAATGGAGACATTCGCGTCGCAGGCGATTATCGCGATCCAGAATTCTCAATTGTTCAATGACACGCAAACTGCGCTCGCACGCCAGACGGCGAGTGCTGATGTACTGCGGGTGATCAGCCAATCGCCTACGGATACAACGCCTGTTTTTGAGATGATCGTAGAGTCCGCGACCCGGCTTGTTTCGTGTGATATGGCGATTGCAACCTTGGCCGATGAGTCATCCTGGTGGCAAGTGGCCGTGGCTTCACCGCACGGGTTGATACGCGACTTCGGACAGTCCCGTCACCCGCTTGATCCACAAGACAATTTCCAGTCATCGGTATTAATGTCGGGAAGAACACGGCATGTTTCCGACTTTTCATCACATGAACTGCCGAGATTGGCGAAGAAACTGCATAAGGAAAACGGAACCGAGGCTTACCTGGGTGTTCCGTTGATGCGTGCCGGCACCTGCCTGGGTGGCCTTGTGTTCATCAGGAAAACGAAAAAGCCATTCTCGGATGACGATATCGCCATGGCGGAATCTTTTGCCGACCAGGCCGTCATAGCAATTGAGAATGTGCGCCTATTCCGAGAAGCTGAACAAGCGCGCAAGGCCGCGGAAGAGGCAAACGAAGCCAAAAGCGCTTTTCTGGCCACCATGTCCCACGAAATCAGAACCCCGATGAACGCCGTGATCGGAATGAGCGGGCTTTTGATGGACACCGAGTTGGATGCGGAGCAGAGCGATTATGCCAATACGATCCGCGACAGTGGGGATGCGCTACTGGGTATCATCAACGAAATCCTCGATTTCTCAAAAATCGAGGCCGGGCAAATGGATATCGAGAACCATCCGTTCGACTTGCGTGAATGCATAGAAAGCGCGCTGGATTTGATCAGCGGCAAAGCTGCCGAAAAACAGCTCGATTTGGCCTATGAGTTCGACGACGCTCTGCCCCCGGCGATCAGCGCCGACTTGACCCGACTGCGGCAAATTCTGCTGAACCTTCTGTCTAACGCGGTGAAGTTCACAGAAAGCGGCGAAGTGGTCCTGTCCGTTGAGCGATCAGCCAAGGAGCGGGGCGCGTTGGAACTCACGTTCAAAGTTCGCGACACCGGAATAGGCCTGTCTGACAAGGGCATGCGCCGTCTGTTTCAATCTTTCAGCCAGGCAGACAGTTCAACGACCCGCAAATATGGTGGCACTGGTCTGGGTCTTGCGATCTCCAAGCGTCTTGCAGAGCTTATGGGCGGGACAATGTGGGCGGAAAGCGAAGGCGAAGGGCGTGGTTCTACCTTTGTGTTCAAGATCCGGGCCAAAGCGGCGAAGCCGGTGAAGTCATCATCTCGCAATCTGGTTGGCGTTCAGCCCGAGCTTGAGGGCAAGCGTATTCTGATGGTGGACGACAACGCCACCAATCGCAAAATCCTGGCTCTCCAAACCGAGAAGTGGGGCACCCAAACCACGACGTGTGAAACTCCGTCCGAAGCGCTGGGCCTGCTCGGCAACACCGACCGGTTCGATCTGGCTATCCTCGACATGCATATGCCGGAAATGGATGGTGAGGAACTTGCAGGAAAGATCCGCACAAAGCTGCCGGCACTGCCGATGATCCTATTCAGTTCACTCGGCCAGCGCGACATGGATCTTGAGGATGGGTTGTTTGCCGCCAACCTTGCCAAACCATTACGTCAATCGCAGCTATTCGATACGTTGGTCACATTGTTTGCGACCCAAAAGGTGCAAATAAAAGCGGCCAAGCCCCCGGACAAACCCCAAACAGACCCCGATATGGCAAAGCGCCACCCCCTGCGCATATTGCTGGCGGAAGACAATTTGGTGAACCAGAAACTCGCCCTCCGCCTGTTGGAGCAGATGGGGTATCGCGCGGATTTGGCCAGCAACGGCGCTGAGGCCGTTGAAAGTGTAAACCGGCAAACATACGACGTCGTGTTCATGGATGTGCAGATGCCCGAAATGGACGGGTTGGAGGCGTCCCGCCGGATCAACAAGGCTTTCCCCGATGGCAGCCGTCCTCGCATAATTGCCATGACTGCGAACGCGATGCAGGGCGATCGCGAGATGTGTCTGGACGCCGGTATGGATGATTACATCACCAAACCGATCCGAGTCCCCGTATTAATTGAAGCCCTTTTGAACTCCCCCCGAACAAGAAGGTGATCCATGACAGATAGCCCAATTGATCATGAAATCTTCATGGAACTCAAAGACGCGACAGGCGAAGACTTTGCTGCCGAGCTTGTGAACACCTTTCTCGACGAAGCCCCCGGAATGATAAGCGAATTGAAGGCAGCCGCGGGCGCGGCCGATGCCGACAGATACCGTCGGGCCGCACATTCCATCAAATCCAATGCAAACACATTTGGTGCAACGGCGCTTGCCGAGATGGCGAGGAAAGCCGAGCTTGGAAAGCCGCCCGTGGCCGGCGATCTTACGGATGCGAATGCGTTGGAGGTGGCCCTTAACACCGCAGCAGCGGCCCTTCGGAGCTTGATTGATGACTGACGCCCCCGGACATCTGCTCATCGTCGACGACAACAAGGTCAATCGCTTGCTGTTGTCCCGGAATGTCGAGCTTTTGGGTCACCAGGCTTCGGTGGCGGAAAACGGTCGGGTTGCGATGGAGATGCTGTCCAGTCAGCCTTTCGACCTGCTTCTTCTGGATATCGAAATGCCGGAAATGGACGGGTTCCAGGTTCTGGAGGCGATCAAGTCGGACACCGACCTGCGCGATTTGCCGGTGATTGTGACCTCATCTGTCGAAGGGCTCGACAATGTGGTGCGCTGCATTGAATTGGGGGCCGAAGACTACTTGCCGAAACCGGTCAACAAGACACTTCTCAGTGCACGCGTTTCCAGTGGCC
The DNA here is from genome assembly GCF_056542605.1 of Ruegeria sp. AB8. Taxonomy (NCBI): domain Bacteria; kingdom Pseudomonadati; phylum Pseudomonadota; class Alphaproteobacteria; order Rhodobacterales; family Roseobacteraceae; genus Ruegeria; species Ruegeria sp. AB8. Next base: position 12,431 of record NZ_JBQGAB010000028.1, on the reverse strand, counting down.
TCGAAAAGAAAAGACTGCGGGACGAACAGAAACGTCTGCTTGAACGCTTTGCAACCACCGAAGTAGCCCAGGACCTGCAAGCGTCTGGCTTTGCCATCGGCGGAAAACGTGCCAACGCGTCGGTTTTGTTTTGCGATATCCGCGGCTTCACGACATTGTCGGAAAACCTAGCGCCGGAGGAAACCATTGATCTGCTCAATACCTTCTACACTTTGATGTTCGAGGCTGTGACCAGCAATGGCGGCATTGTCAGCCTGATGCTGGGCGACGGTTTGATGGCGCTTTTCGGGGTTCCGCAACCCCTGCCCAACTCTGCGCAAAGTGCCGTGGCGGCGGGGCATGAGATGCACAACATGATCGAAATGCTAAATCTCGAACGGTGCGCGGAAGGGAAAGATGCGTTGAAGATCGGCATCGGAATCGCAACCGGCGAGGTTGTTGCCGGATATGCCGGCACGGATAACCGGGCGACGTATACTTGCATCGGATCGACCGTAAACCTTGCGGCCCGTCTTGAAGCGGAAACTCAGCGAACCGGTAGCCGAATTTTGATAGATCAGGAAACACTGGGGCTGTTGGAAGGCGCCCATGTGGAGAAGACATTCGGCGGAACGAAGATCAAAGGTTTCTCTGATCCGTTCGACATTCACGCGCTTTGAAGGGTCGAGCAAACCTGGGGCAAATGTCCGTTTTTTTTGATTGGTTTCAGAGGTGTGAAGCCAACATTATAGAAGTTCCCAAAACATCTTCCGGATAGACAGTGGTTTTGCGATGTTGGCGCTTTTCGGAATAGATCGTCGAAGAAGCCACGACAGTATCTACGCCCTCGTCGATTATGTTTGGCGTGTTCGGAGGCAGGGGGGTCAAACAAACTTCTCGTTCCAAATCCCTACACGCTGATCGTCGCGGTTTTCATATTCGGCGATAGCCTGGAAAATATCCCGATCCACCAGCCCTTCCCGATCTTCTCCAAAATCCGTCATTCGCATTGTGAACCATGCGGTCATCCCACCCGGCGGCAAAGTGGCGAAGCGAGGGAAGACCGGGTCCCTCTTCCCAGCCTGCCAAGTGCTGGGCAAATCAGGGTCCAGGATGAAACCGCGTGCTATGCCGACCGCATCCACATCCCCTGATTTGACTGCGGCGTCTGCTTCTGATCGATGCTTGAACCCTCCGGTCACCATGAGTGGGGTCTTGGTCAACCGCCGTGCGGCGCGCGCGAAGTCGAGGAAGTAGGGACCTTTGGTTGACCGTTCGGAACTAGATGGCGCGCCGGGAAAATAGGTCCCGCCGCTGATGTCCAGCAGATCGACGCCTTTGCCGTCCAACCCGGCAACCACCCTGAGCGCGTCTTGTTCCGTCAGTCCGCCGTCAAGCTGGTCAGTGGCGTTCAGTTTGACCGCGACTGTGAAATCAGACGGCACCGCAGAGCGCACAGACTCAACGGTTTCGATCAGCAACCGCATCCGCGCGTGGATCGGGCCACCATAGGCATCCGTTCGACGGTTGAAGAGGGGGGAGAGGAACTGGCTCAACAAAAATCCGTGCGCTGCATGGATCTGGACACCGCCAAACCCCAGATCGGCAGACCGACGGGCTGTGCGGGCAAAACTCTCTAGAATGGTCCTGATCTCGGAAAGCGACATCTCTTCGCTACTGAAATCAGGGAAATCGATTGCGCTTGGGCCTTTAGGATGACCGATCGGTCGATGCGTGAGCGCCCCGGCGTGGCCAAGTTGCAGCCAAAGCTGTGCCCCGTTGACCGAGCCACGGCGGGCCAGATCCCGGAAAGCCGCCATATCGGCCGCCTCGTCGAGCACGAGATTACCCGGTTTTTCGGGGTAACGCGGATCCCCCTGCACTTCACCGATGATCGACGCCGCCAAACCACCCTCGGCCCAGCGTTCATAGAGACGCATCTGGGCAGCGGTCGGGTTGCCCCGGCCATCCGCCAGCGAATCCGACATGGCCGATTTGACGATCCGGTTCTTCAAGACACGCCCGTTCGGCAGGGTGAGCGGGCTAAAAAGGGAGGTGTTCGAAGCGATGGGCAAGGTATTTCTCCTTGGTTTATTGGCCTCCACCATAGATAATTTGGAAAGTATGTGCCGATAATCCGGTATCTTGGATCAACTTTTAATAGTTTTTGGAATAGATGCCGCAAAAAACGGAACTGGAAATCCTTCTGGCCGTGGTTGACCACGGCAGTTTTTCGGCCGCAGCCCGCGTGTTGGGGTACACCCCGTCTGCGGTGGGCAAACGGGTGCACCTGTTGGAGCAGAGGTTGCGGGTGCCGCTTCTTGTCCGCTCGACCCGGCGCATGGCATTGACGGAGGCCGGACAACGATATGTAGAGGAAGCGAGGGATCTTCTTGCCCGCCTGACAGCCTTGGAAGAGGACATTGCCGATGATGCCGGCAACCTGCGCGGTGTGATCCGTGTGACAAGCTCGGCGGCTCTTGGCCAATTACATGTTGTCCCACTGGTGATCGAATTCATGGGGCTTAATCCCGAAGTCGAAATCGAGCTGTTGCTGACGGACAAGATCATTGATCTGGTGGGCGACGGCTTCGATCTCGCGATCCGCAGCGGCGTCTTGCCGGACTCGTCCTTCGTGTCACGGAAACTGATGGACAATCAGCGGATCCCATGTGCCGCGCCCGGTTATCTTGAGCGGAGCGGAGTTCCGCTGGAACCCGAGGACCTGACTGCGCACAGATGCCTGCGCCTCGGGCCGGAAAAACATCTGTCGGATTGGGGCTTCAAACGAACGGGTGGCGGCATGTCGCGGCTCGGGTCGGGGTTTTCTTGCAATAGTCTGGAAGCGCTCCGTTCGGCGTGCCGTGCGGGACGCGGCATAGCGTGGTTGCCGGAGTTTCTGATATCCGACGACTTGCGCACAGGTCGCCTGTGTCCGGTTCTGTCGGATCACGCGGAGCCTAGCGCCGGCGGTGGGGTCTTCGTACTGCGACCGGAAATGCCCTTCCTGCCACGGCGCGTTCGGGCCCTGATTGACTTCCTCGTGGATGGTTTCGCGGACAAGGAATTCGGTCACGGATAGCAGGCTGAAAATTTGGCTGGCCTTTTCAAATTGATTTCCGAACAGCAACAGCCCGGTTGCCGTCGGATTGGAGATGGTTTCCGGGATCAAGAAGAAGACCCAGAGGTCCGGTCCGAATTGCAAGGATCGGCGCAAGCTGGTCGAAATCAAACCGGCAATACTTGGGTCGCAATTTCACGCCGAGGTGAGACGTCTTTGACCAAGGGGCCTCACCCTGCAAAACGCTGCGATCAGAGGGTGTCAGTCCCTAACAAGGCCGATGCTCGGTTGGTGCATTGGTTTCCCATCTGTCAATCCGCTCACCTTTTCGATGATGGCATCGGCGTCAATGCAGTGGTGACGATAGAGGTCGCCGATCGTGCCGGTCTGACCGAAGTGCTCGACACCCATTGGAATCGTCGGATGTCCATGCACGGACCCCAGCCAGGACAGGGTCGCAGGATGCCCGTCGATCACCGTGATCAGTTTGCAGTGACGCGGAAGGTCAGACATCAGGGCTTCGATGTGGGACAGCGCCGCCTTGTTTCCGCGTGACCGTGCCCGTTGGGCGGCGGTCCATCCGGCATTCAACCGATCGGCGGACGTGACGGCCAGAACACCGATGTCCCGACGGCCTTCACCAATTGCTCCTGCGGCTTTGATCGCCTCTGGTGCAATTGCCCCTTGATAGGCGATTACGACCTCGCAATTGGGCCCAGGTTTGCGTAGCCAATAGGCCCCATCGATCGCACCCTGACGGAATTCGTCGTCCAAGCGTTTGCCGGGCTGTTCGATCGGGTTGGTCGTCAGGCGCAGGTAGATCGACCCTCCGGTTTCATCACGCAGCCAGGTGCGCTCGTCCGGTTGTCCCTCGCCGTCGCGCTGGATGTAGTCGAAGGCCCATTCCATGATCACCGCCAACTCGTCGGCAAAGGCGGGTTCAAATGCGGCCAACCCATCCTGGCTCATCCCGATCAGGGGGGTGCCGACGGACTGGTGCGCCCCACCTTCCGGAGCCAGTGTAACCCCCGACGGCGTGCCCACCAGTATGAAGCGCGCGTCCTGGTAGCAGGCATAGTTCAATGCATCGAGTCCGCGGCAGACAAAGGGGTCATAAACCGTTCCAATCGGGATCAGCCGCTTTCCAAACAGGGAATGCGAAAGACCCGCCGCGCCCAGCAACAGCATCAGATTCATTTCAGCGATCCCGAGCTCGATATGCTGCCCTTCCGGCGTGAACTCCCATTTGGCCGTCGAGGGGATACGATGTTCGACAAAGGCGTCGGTCTGTTCGGAACGCGCGAAAAGCTTGCGACGGTTCACCCATGGCCCAAGATTGGTGGTGCCGGTTACGTCAGGCGACGTTGTCACAATGCGTTCGGCCAGTTGGCTGTCGCCCTTGGACAAGGCGTCCAGAATCTTGCCGAAAGCCATCTGGGTTGAAATCTCACGGCTGGTGTCGATCCCTATTGGCGGCACATCCAGCTTGTCATCAAGATAGCGCCGAGGACCTTTGGCAAAGAATGGCGTTTTGGACAGGAAGTCTTTCAGGGCTTCAGGGTCCTCAACTGCAGCGAGCGGATTCCATTCCTCACCCTCAAGCACGCCCATATGGGCCTGCCACGCGGCAAACTGACTGTTGTTCATCAACCCGCCGTGGTTGTCCTTGTGACCGGCAATGGGCGTGCCCCAGCCCTTTACCGTATAGGCTAGAAAGCAAGTCGGGCGATCATGGTCGATCGCGGCAAATGTCCGGGACATGGTCTCGACGCAGTTGCCACCGAGGTTTTCCATCAAGGCCGCCAGTTCCGCGTCCGTGCGCCGTTCGATCAGCGCCGTGACGTCTCCCTGATCGCCCAGATCGTCCATCAGGCGCTGGCGCCACACCGCGCCGCCCATGAACGTCAGGGCCGAATAATCCTGATTGGGGCAGGCGTCGATCCAGTTCCGCAGCCGGTCCCCGCCGGGCTCTTCGAATGCAGCGCATTGCAGGACGCCGTATTTCACGCGTACGACATCCCAGCCAAAAGCATCAAAGATCTTCTCGATCCGCTCGAACAGCCCTTCGCGTACGATCCCATCCAGCGACTGGCGATTGTAGTCGATGATCCACCAGGTGTTGCGCAGGTCGTTCTTCCACCCTTCCTGCAACGCCTCGTAGATATTGCCTTCGTCCAACTCGGCATCGCCGACCAGTGCAACCATGCGACCCAATGGGGCGTCTGCGCCCCAGCTTTTGGCCTTGATGTAATCCTGAATGATCGAGGCAAACGAGGTGATTGCGACACCCAGGCCCACTGACCCGGTCGAGAAGTCTACGTCATCGATATCCTTGGTTCGGCTGGGGTAGCTCTGAACACCACCAAATCCGCGCAAGTTTTCTATTTTCTCGCGGGTCTGGTTGCCCATGAGGTACTGCATCGCGTGAAAGACCGGCGACGCGTGGGGTTTGACGGCGACTCTGTCCTCCGGCCGCAGGGCCGAGAAATAGAGCGCCGTCATGATCGATACCATCGAGGCGGACGAAGCCTGATGGCCACCGATCTTGATCCCATCCACCTTTGGTCGGACATGGTTGGCATGGTGGATCATCCAATGCGACAACCACAGCAGGCGTTGTTCAACGATTTTCAACTGGGTGGGATCAATGTGCATGGCGGTCTCCGGGTTCAGGCGGCGCTGCGGGCAGGGTAGGGCAAAGCCTGCTCCAGGTCTGCAAGGATGTCTTCGACGTCTTCAAGCCCAACTGACAGGCGGATAAGGCCATCGCTGATTCCATGCTCGGCCCGCTCTTCCGGGGTGTATGTCGAATGGGTCATCGAGGCCGGGTGCTGGATCAGGGTTTCCGCATCACCCAGCGAGACTGCGCGCTGGATCATGGTCAGTCGGTTCATGAATTCGATCCCGCCGGACAGGCCGGATTTGATTTCAAACGCAATCATGGCTCCGGGCTGCGACATCTGGCGCTGCGCAACATCATGTTGGGCAAAACTCTTGAGACCAGGGAAAGATACGTCACCGACAGCGGGGTGGGCCTCGAGATATTCAGCGACAACTTCAGCCGATGCGCAGTGGCGGTCCATCCGCAAATTCAGGGTCTTCAGCCCTCGCAGGATCAGCATCGCGTTGAAGGGCGCCATCACCGCGCCGGTCATGTCCTTCATCCCGACCAGGCGGATCTCGGCAATCTGTTCCGCCGAGCCCACGACCAGGCCAGCAACCACGTCTCCGTGCCCGCCAAGGTATTTGGTGGCGGAATGCAGAACGATGTCGGCACCGTGTTCAATCGGTCGGGTCAGATATGGGCTGGCATAAGTGTTGTCGACCACGACCTTTGCGCCGACCGTGTGTGCGATCTTTGAATGGGCGGCAATGTCCACAAGCCGCATATTCGGGTTTGCCGGCGTTTCAAAATAGACCACACGCGTTTTGTCCGACACAGCGGCACGCAGGTTTTCAGGGTCCGTCATATCGACATGCGTGATCGTGACGCCCCATTTCGCCAACCCGTGGCGCATGAACGCAAAGGTGCAGCCATAGAGTGTCTTGTCGACGATAACTTCGTCGCCTGGCGAGAGCAGGGTCCAAAGCACTGCGGTAATGGCACCCATGCCGCTGGAAAGGGCCAGCCCGGCCTCAGCCCCTTCGAGCACCGCAATCCGGCGTTCCAGAAGATCGCATGTGGGGTTCGAAATACGGCTGTAGATATGGCCTTGGCGTTCACCTGCGAACATCTCGCCGCCGGCCTCGGCCGTTTCGAAGGAAAAGGTCGAGGTCAAATGCAGCGGCGGGGTCAGCGCGCCGTCATTTTCCAACGGGTTGTAAGCATGGTGGATGGCGCGGGTAGCAAAGCCGGTTGAGCGGGTCATGACAAACTCCTGATTCCAGTTGAAGCCAGTTTGCGCCTTTACTTTGGGTGAAGGGTTGCGAATTATACCAACATAGAGGTCAAAATTGGCAGGATCTGCCAATCGTAGGAAGGAAAATGGACGCCAAGGACAGACAGATCATCCGTGCCCTCCAACGGGATGGGCGCATGACCAATCAGGATCTTGCGGATGCGGTCAGCCTCTCGCCGTCGCCCTGCCTGCGCCGGGTCAAGAACCTTGAGGCCAGTGGGATCATCAAGGGATACAGCGCAGATGTGGACGCCGCCGCATATGGGATGGCCATTACCGTCTTTGTGCGTATCCGGCTGGAGCGGCACAACGAAACGGATGTCCAGAATTTTGAAGGTCGGATTCGGATGATCGAGGAAGTTCTCGAATGCCACGTGCTGACCGGCGCCATGGACTATCAGTTGCGCGTTCTTGTTTCGGATCTCGAGGCTTACGAAGACTTTATCCGCAATCGCATACACCCGATTGGCGGTATCGCCTCCATCGATACCAGCTTTGTCTATGGAACGGTAAAGAAAACAGCCGTTTTCCCATCCACCTGATCGGCAACGCTCTGTCCGTTTCGCGCCCACGTAGATGCACGCGCCTCACATCGGGCTCTGTGGCCAAGGGCTTTGTAAGCCAAGCCTGCCTGGTCCGTTCTGCAGCACCGGAAGGCCGGAGAACCCGTTACCGAAAAGTCGTCTTGCCCGATTGTTTCCTTGTCGCCAGAGTGGCTGAAAAGCAGGAGGGTGGCGTGGCTGGTCACATGCGCGATGCGATCTTTGGTGCGGGCGCAGTCGATTGTTCGACATCGCGGCATCTGGCTGAGGCCGCGCGGGCCGACGCTGCTGGAAAGAAACGTGCTGACAGCCGGGGCCACTCGGCCCGCGGCGGGCAAATTTGGTGAAGGGCAAGAAGGACAGATGACCAAATCCAGCGACCTGTTTCAGCAAGCCCGACAATCGATGCCCGGGGGCATCTCGCACCGCTATCGCTGGCGCTTGCCGAACCCGATCTATATCACCCGTGCGCTGGGCGCGCATAAGTGGGACGCTGATGGCAATCGATATATCGATTTCAAGATGGGTGCGGCCAGCCAGATGATGGGCCATTGCCACCCCGAAATTGTCAAAGCCCTGCAGGCGCAAGCGACGCAAGCGATCTTTGCGGCTGACTGCAACCCGATCGAGGTCGACTGGTCACGCAAGATCTGCGATCTGATTCCGTCGGTAGAGCGGGTCCGCTTCACCGCGTCCGGAACCGAAGCAACGATGCTGGCCCTGCGCATCGCACGCGCCTTCACCGGCCGTGACAAGATCCTTCGCGTGGACGGGCATTACCATGGCTGGCATGATCACGTTCTGAAGGGGTCAAAACCGGGATCGGATGTGCCGCCATCGCTGGGCGTTCCCGCAGCCGTCGCAGCGCTGACCGACATCTGCCCGCCTGATGCGGACATGTTGAACAGGATGCTCGCCACCAAGGACTATGCTGCGGTGATTATCGAAGCCTCGGGCGCCAATTACGGCGCAGTGCCGATGGCGCAGGCGGTTCTGGGAGCCGCCCAATCCGCCGCGCATCGAAATGGCGGCCTGCTGATCCTGGACGAGATCATCACTGGCTTCCGCTGGTCCTCAGGTGGGCGTCAGGCGCTGGCCGGAACCACGCCCGACCTGACGACCATGGCCAAGATCGTCACCGGCGGTATGCCGGGAGGTGCCGTCGGCGGCACGGCCGAGGTCATGGCGATGCTCGACCCGTCCGTCACGGCCCGGGGACACACACCGGCGGTGCTGCACCAGGGAACCTTCAACGGAGCGCCCATCGTGGCCGCAACCGGATCGGTGATGATGGACCTTTTGGCGGATGGTTCGGCCCAGGGCCATGCGGACAGGATCGCAGCGGATATTCGGAGTGGCGTGAACGCGCTGTTCTCCAAACACGGCATCGAAGGGTTGTGCTATGGCGAAAGCTCGACGTTCCACCTCTGGTTCGGGCCGCACGAAGGGTCGATGGACGGGATACCCGCCGCGACCATTCGCGGACCCGCACCCAAGCTGGTCGCGGGGCTACAGGATGCTCTGAACCGCAACGGCGTTGACCTGATGTCCGCGATGAGCGCCGTAACATCGGCCGCGCATAGTGACGATGATGTCACGGACACCCTGAATGCGTTCGACCGCGCACTGGAAGAGATCGAACCGGTTCTCAACGAGACGCAGTAGCGTCACCGTACCGGGCAGATCACCACATTTGCTTGTGCTTGCGCGTCGATCCGATGCTGACGCCGAACTGCCGTGAAAACGCCTTGGACAAAGACTGTGCGGAGGAATAGCCACAGCGCATCGCAACCTCGTCCAGAACAAGGTTCGTGTGCGCAACCAGGTCGCGGGCGCGCGACAGGCGCATCAACTGGTAATAGCGTTGGGGCGGCATCCCAAGCTCTTTGACAAAGATGCGCGAGATGGACCGAACCGAAAGGTTGGCCCGCCGCGCGAGGTCCACGATTTGCATCGGAGCCTCGTCATTTTCTGCCATTATGGAAATGCAGCGCCGCAGGTTTTCCGACCCTTTGGGTTGCATGGCGCTGTGTCCAAGCCCATCGAACCGCGCACCGTCATGCAGGAACATGCTGGCTGCATCATGCGCCAGCGCGTCACCGTATCGTTCCGAAATCAGGGCGATCATCAAATCCATGGCCGTCGACGCGCCGCCGCAGGTCCAGATCGGACCGTCGCGGACAAATCTGTCCGGCAGGGTCTCGACATTTGGAAACGCCTCCGAAAACTCAGTCAGCGTTTGCCAGTGCAGGGTTGCCCGACGCCCGTCCAGCAATCCCCAGGAAGCAAGAAACCACGCTCCGATGTCCGCCCCGATGACCGTCTCCGCCTGTCTGGTCAGCGCGACGCATTTTCTGCTGGCCGGCTTCGAGGCGTTCTGCCTGAACTCGTCTCCGCCGACCACCATCAACAGATCGCAGGCGCCCGCGTCAACCAAAGTGACGTCCGGCGAAAGACGCAGACCACTGGAGCTGCGAACTGCATCGTCGTCAGGCGTCACAATAGACCAGTGGATGTCGGCGCCGGTCTGATCCCGAACAACGCGCAGCGGCTCCAACAGGCAGGCCAGCAGCATGTTGGAAAACTTGTCAAACAGCAGGACGTTGATTTTGAGTGCCAGCATTTCGTCCGATTAGGGATGTTTTTTGGCAAATTAGGACAACACCCGCAGAAAATTCAAGACTACGCTTTCCCCAATTTGCAGTCGAACCAACCACACCGGCAAAAGGGCCTGACCACCATGCGCGACCGACCGCTTTCGAACATTCGGGTTCTTGATTTCGGCCAATATCTGGCCGGGCCGCTGGTCGGGATGATGTTGGCCGATATGGGGGCGGATGTGATCCGCATTGATCCTCCGGGCGGACCGCGCCTGAAATCACCCGCATCGGATATGCTGTCACGTGGAAAATCCAACCTGGAATTGGACCTTAAATCGCCAGGCGGTCTTCAGACAGCTCTGCAACTTGTTCAGCGCGCCGATGTTGTCATCGACAATTTCCGGCCGGGTGTGATGAAACGTCTTGGTCTGGGACCGGACGCCCTGCGGCAGGCAAATCCCGCCGTTGTTTCACTATCGATGCCCGGCTTTGCCTCAACCGATCCGGAACTGGCCGATATTGCAGCGTGGGAGGCAGTGATCGCTGCGCGCACAGGGCAGTTCACGGATATGGGCCTGAACCGCCGGCTGATGGGGATCAACCCATCCTTCACTCCGCTGGGGCTGGCTTCGGCCTACGGGGCGACGTTTGGTGCCATGTCGGTGCTGTTTGCACTTCGCGCGCGGGGCAGAAATGGCGGGGATCATATCGAGGTTCCGCTGGCCTCGGCCCTCCTGGAGGGGCTGGTCTACAATTGTCAGCAAATCGAGGACTATCCGGATCGCTACAAATCCCCGCGCGAGGTTGAACTGGAACGGCGCGCGGCAGAAGGTCTGCCGCTGAATCTGGAGTTTTCGGAATTGTCGGAATTCCTCGACCCGTTCTACCGGACCTACCCCTGCGCAGACGGCCGGGGTTTTTATGTTGTGGCATGCAGCATCAAGGGCCATCCTGAACGCGCGCTTCGAACGCTTGGGCTTGGCGATGTGGTTGAAAGCCTGCCGGACTTCGACGCCTATCTGGATCAGAAAGACTGGCCCGCGGAATGGTCTTCACGCAACTATCCGGTCGGCGTTTCGGACCGCGCCCGCGTATCCACCGCGATGAAAGAGGCCTTTCTGACCCGTCCGGCCCACGAGTGGGAGGCGCTGTTTGGGGCATCGAAAGCACCGGCAACGGCCCAGCGATCCTCACAGGAATGGCTGAATGATCCGCACGCGCTGGCTTCGGGCCTTGTGCTGGAAGTCGAACATCCCGTGCACGGCAGGATGCGTCAGATGGGCAATGTCGCGTGGCTGGCAGAAGATGCCGAGGCTCGGGTCAAGCACGCGGCCAAGCCTGCCGATCTTGCCGCGCTTCTGTCCGAAGCGCCCCGGGCCTCGGCGGTCACTGACCCCGCCGGACAGGGCTGGCTGGACGGGCTGAAGGTTCTGGACCTGACCAATGTCATCGCCGGCCCCACCATCGGCTCGACCCTTGCACGGTTCGGTGCCGAAGTCACTTTGGTACAACCGGTCGATCCGTCGGTAGACCCCTGGAATGCGGTTGTCTTTGGCATGCACGCGCATCGCGGCAAGAAGAGCATTCTTTTGAACCTGCGCAGCGACGAAGGGCAAGAGGCTCTGGCGCGCCTGATCGCTGAATCCGACGTCATCACCATGAACGGCACCGATGCGCAGCGCGATGCGCTGGGGTTGTCGCCGGACCGATTAAAAAGCATCAATCCGAAGCTGATCCTGGTTCAGCTGGACGCATTTGGTGGGCCGAAGATCGGGCCGAAGTCCAACCACCTTGGCTATGACGATTTGGCCCAGGCGGCCACCGGTGTCATGGTGCGTTTTGGCGGCGGCATGGAAACGCCGGAAGAGCACGCGCATTTCGGCACGATCGACGTTTTGACCGGGTACTGTGCCTGCGTGGCGCTTGGCGGGGCGCTGACGCGGCTGGACCAGACAGGAGAGGGCGGCATTGCGCGCGCCTCGCTGGCGGCTGCGGGCAACCTGATTCAGGCCCAGTTCATGTATGATTATGACGGGCGGGCGTCGTTTGACGAACCTTCGGGGCGTCAGGCGCTGGGCTGGGGGCCGTTCTATCATTGCTATAAAGCAGCGGACGGCTGGATGTTCTTCGCCGCTCCAACCGAGCAAGAGAAGGCTTTGACGAATATCCCCAAACTTGCTGACCTTGCCAATCTATCGGAGTGTGAAGTGCAGGCCGGCCTGGCATCGCGCTTCCGCGAACGTCCCGTGGCCTTTTGGAAAGCTGATGGGGTGGATGGCTCCTGCTTCAACCGGCGTCGCAATGCGCCATAGTGCAGGTGTCAAAGTCTGCTTTTGAAAGGAGCCACCCC
>NZ_JBQGAB010000027.1:0-42118 GCF_056542605.1 Ruegeria sp. AB8 | reverse complement strand
TGGAGAACGGTCTGCGTTTCGCCATCCGCGAAGGCGGCCGCACCGTCGGCGCCGGCGTTGTGTCGAAGATCATCGAGTAATTCGCATCTGCGAAAAGCTACGGAAAGGGCGTCCTTCGGGGCGCCCTTTTTGCTTGGTACCCCACCGAGATTGTTCGGTGAACAATCTCGGGAAGCATCGGTTTTGGCGCCAGGCTTGAAGCTTACGATCTGCATGCACGCATTGGTCAAAACTTTCCCTTGCCACCCACCCCCCAAACCCTTATACGGCGGCATCCTGCAAGTCCCCCGGCTGAGTCGGGGGATTCGCATGTCTGTAATTCATCCACCAGGTCCAAGGTGACCCGTTTACGGGGCCTTCTGGTGTTTTGAGCAAAGGAAAAAGGCGATGAACGCCCAAGAACTGCGTGACAAGACCCCGGACCAGCTCCGCGAGGAACTGGCCAACCTGAAGAAAGAAAGCTTTAACCTGCGCTTTCAACAGGCAACCGGTCAGCTGGAAAGCACAGCCGGCATCAAAGCGGCCCGCCGCAACGCTGCCCGCGTCAAAACCATCCTGAACGAAAAGGCCGCTGCCGCGGCATCCGAGGAGTAATCAGATGCCCAAGCGTATCCTGCAAGGCACCGTGACCAGCGACGCCAACGAACAGACCGTAACCGTATCGGTCGAGCGCCGCTTCAAGCACCCGCTGCTGCACAAAACCGTCCGTAAGTCCAAGAAGTACCGGGCTCATGACGAAAAGAACGCCTTCAAGGTCGGCGATACAGTCCGCATCATCGAATGCGCGCCGAAATCGAAGACGAAACGTTGGGAAGTTCTGGAAGCGTAAGCTTCCGGGATTTTTCCATTTGTCGAAACCCTGGGGGATTTAACAAGACCAGCCCCCACAGGTCGGGAGAAACCACATGATCCAGATGCAGACCAATCTGGATGTCGCTGACAACTCCGGCGCACGCCGAGTTCAGTGCATCAAGGTCCTGGGTGGTTCCAAGCGTAAATACGCCTCCGTCGGCGACATCATTGTCGTCTCGGTGAAGGAAGCCATCCCGCGCGGCCGCGTAAAGAAAGGTGACGTCCGCAAGGCCGTCGTCGTACGCACCGCCAAGGAAGTCCGTCGCGAAGACGGTACCGCGATCCGCTTTGATCGCAACGCCGCCGTCATCCTGAACAACAACAACGAGCCCGTAGGTACCCGTATCTTTGGCCCGGTTGTTCGTGAACTGCGCGCGAAGAACTTCATGAAAATCATCTCGCTCGCTCCGGAGGTGCTGTAATCATGGCTGCCAAACTCCGCAAAGGCGACAAGGTCGTCGTGCTGGCCGGCAAGGACAAGGGCAAAGAGGGAACCATTTCCTCGGTTGACCCCAAAGCCGGCAAAGCAGTTGTAGATGGCATCAACATCGCCATCCGCCACACCCGCCAGTCGCAAACCTCGCAAGGTGGTCGTCTGCCCCAGGCAAACCCGATCGACCTGTCGAACCTGGCTCTGCTGGACAAGAACGGTAAAGCAACCCGCGTTGGCTTCCGCATGGAAGGTGACAAGAAGGTGCGCTTCGCCAAGACCACGGGAGACGTGATCGATGCTTGATTCCGCAAAATACACCCCGCGTCTGAAAGCTCAGTACGCTGAAACCATCCGTGCCGCTCTGAAAGAAGAGTTTGGCTACAAGAACGACATGCAGCTGCCCAAGCTGGAAAAGATCGTTCTGAACATCGGTTGTGGTGCTGAGGCCGTCAAAGACTCGAAGAAAGCGAAAGCTGCTGTCGAGGATCTGACTGCAATTGCTGGTCAACAGGCCGTTGCAACCAAGGCGAAGAAGTCGATCGCGGGTTTCCGCGTCCGTGAAGACATGCCGCTGGGCGCGAAAGTGACCCTGCGCGGTGATCGGATGTACGAATTCCTGGATCGTCTGATCACCATCGCGATGCCTCGCGTTCGTGACTTCCGCGGTGTTAAGCCTTCTTTCGACGGTCGTGGCAACTTTGCCATGGGCATGAAAGAGCACATCGTGTTCCCGGAAATCGACTTCGACAAGGTCGACGAGGTCTGGGGCCTGGATATCGTAATTGCCACCACAGCGAAAACCGACGCTGAAGCGAAGAGCCTGTTGAAAGCATTCAACATGCCGTTCAACGCGTAAGCGCCGGGAGGATTGAGACATGGCTAAAAAAGCAATGATCGAACGCGAGAAAAAGCGCGAACGCCTGGTGGCCAAATATGCCGCAAAGCGTGCCGAGCTGAAAGAAATCGCGAATGACGAGAGCCGCCCAATGGAAGAGCGTTTCAAAGCGCGTCTGAAACTGGCGAAACTGCCGCGCAACAGCTCGGCGACCCGTCTGCACAACCGCTGTCAGCTGACCGGCCGTCCCCACGCTTACTACCGTAAGCTGAAGGTCAGCCGTATCGCGCTGCGCGAGCTGGGTTCTGCTGGTCAGATCCCCGGCATGGTGAAATCGAGCTGGTAAGGGAGACATAGATATGAATGATCCTATCGGCGATATGCTCACCCGTATCCGCAACGCGCAAATGCGCGGCAAGTCCACCGTTTCCACCCCGGCTTCCAAGCTGCGCGGTTGGGTTCTGGACGTGCTGGCGGACGAAGGTTACATCCGTGGCTACGAAAACACGACCGGTGAAAACGGTCACCCGGCCATCGAAATCAGCCTGAAGTACTACGAAGGCACCCCTGTCATTCGCGAACTGAAGCGGGTCTCGAAGCCCGGTCGCCGCGTATACATGGGCGTCAATGACATCCCGCAGGTCCGTCAGGGTCTGGGCGTGTCGATTGTCAGCACTCCGAAAGGTGTGATGTCGGACGCAAACGCTCGCTCCAACAATGTTGGTGGCGAAGTGCTCTGCACCGTCTTCTAAGGAGGTCTGCAATGTCTCGTATTGGTAAAAAGCCGGTCGAGCTGCCCAGCGGCGTTACCGCCTCTGTGTCTGGCCAGACCATCGAAGTGAAAGGTCCGAAAGGCACCCGCAGCTTCACCGCCACCGACGACGTGACGCTGTCGGTTGAAGACAACGTGGTCAAGATCGACCCCCGTGGCATGTCCAAGCGTGCCCGTCAGCAGTGGGGCATGAGCCGCACAATGGTTGCCAACCTGGTAACCGGTGTGACGACTGGCTTCAAAAAAGAGCTGGAGATCCAGGGTGTTGGTTACCGGGCTCAGATGCAGGGCAACACCCTGAAGCTGAACCTGGGCTACAGCCACGATGTTGATTTCACTGCTCCGGAAGGTGTCACCATCACCGCGCCGAAGCAGACCGAGATCGTTGTGGAAGGTATCGACCAGCAGCTGGTGGGCGAAACCGCGGCCAAAATCCGCGAGTGGCGCCGTCCCGAGCCGTACAAAGGCAAGGGCATCCGCTACAAGGGCGAGTTCATCTTCCGCAAGGAAGGCAAGAAGAAGTAAGGACGCAGACAATGGCAAACAGCAAAAGAACCCTGTTTCTGAAGCGCCGCCTGCGCGTTCGGAACAAACTTCGCAAGGTCAACGCGGGTCGTCCGCGTCTGTCCGTACACCGTTCGAACAAGAACATCAGCGTTCAGCTGATCGACGACGTACGTGGCGTGACCCTGGCATCTGCCTCGACCCTGGAAAAAGACCTGGGTGTTGTTGGCAAGAACAACGTCGAAGCGGCCACCAAGGTGGGCGCGGCCATCGCCGAGCGTGCCAAGAAGGCAGGCGTCGAAGAGGCCTATTTCGATCGTGGCGGCTTCCTGTTCCACGGCAAGGTGAAGGCAGTTGCCGACGCTGCGCGTGAAGGTGGTCTGAAGATCTAAGACCTGCGGGCGGGTTTCGATCCGCCCCGATGATCCGGGGGCCTCGGCAACAGTCGGGGCTCACTTGGATTGAAGAAAACGGCGCCGTATGCGCCACATGAGAAAAGGGATGCCAAATGGCAGAACGTGAAAACCGTCGGGGCCGTGGCCGCGACCGTGAAGAAGCACCGGAATTTGCAGATCGTCTGGTCGCAATCAACCGCGTGTCGAAAACCGTAAAAGGTGGTAAGCGCTTTGGCTTCGCCGCTCTGGTGGTTGTCGGCGATCAGAAAGGCCGCGTTGGCTTTGGCAAAGGTAAAGCGAAAGAAGTACCTGAGGCCATCCGTAAGGCGACTGAACAAGCCAAGCGCCAGATGATCCGCGTGCAGCTGCGCGAAGGTCGTACCCTGCACCACGACATCGAAGGCCGTCACGGCGCTGGTAAAGTGGTTATGCGCACCGCACCTGAAGGTACTGGTATCATCGCCGGTGGTCCGATGCGTGCCGTGTTCGAAATGCTGGGCGTCAAGGACGTTGTGTCCAAGTCGCTGGGCTCGCAGAACCCGTACAACATGATCCGCGCCACCATCAACGGCCTGCAGAAAGAGCAGAGCCCGCGCTCGGTTGCCGCACGTCGTGGTAAAAAAGTCGCCGACATCCTGCCCAAGCGGGACGAAGCACCGGCTGCTGCTGAAGCAGAAGCGTAAGGAGAGCGAACCATGGCAAAAACCATCGTCGTCAAGCAGGTCGGTTCCCCGATCCGCCGCCCCGCTGAACAGCGCGCGACCCTGATCGGTCTGGGCCTGAACAAGATGCACAAGACCCGTGAGCTGGAAGATACCCCTTCGGTTCGCGGCATGATCCGCAAGATCCCGCATCTGGTAGAGATCGTCGAAGAGCGCGGCTAAGCGCGATACCTTCGAATGAATTGAAACGCCTCCGAATGTCTCGGGGGCGTTTTTTGTTGCAGCTGCGATTTGCGCATCGTACAGAACTTGATCCGCGATTTGTCCTCAGCAAGCCCGTGGGGCTAGGGGAAGGTCGACGCGTACCGGGGCGCAAAAAAACTGGTGAATGCCCGGACTTCGGCGCGCCGGTACGCGTCCGGCGAAATCAGCCTAGTAACGGTTCGGGACAGATCATCGATATTTTCGGAACACCGAACCAAATCAGGGATTGTATCCGCCCATCTTGCATGAATGAGACCCAGGCCATGACCGGCGCGAATGGAAGCGTGCATCAGATCCATCTCACCGAAGGACTGAACAATTTGGTCCTTGGAAATGTGGTTGGCCAACCATTCGTGGAGAAAATCGGATCCATCATTTCGCTGGAATGTCACGAACCGGTGGCCCAGCAATTCATCCACCGAGTTTGGTATCCCGAACTTCTGAACATAGCTGGGGGCACCGTAGAGGGCCATGTGTTCCAAACCGATCCTACGGCAAATCAGGTTTTCGTCCGGCGGTCTTTCAGAAACACGGAAGGCTATATCCGCATCGCCTGCGAGCAAATTTAGGAACCGGATACTGTGCGCAAATTCGATTTCCACAAGCGGGTGAGCCGCTGTGAATTCGCTGAATATCTGCATGACCCGATCTGTGAAATACCCCGGTGCCGTGATCCGGATGGGTTTCGGTTTGGCCAGTTCCTGCGCCCTTCTTGAAAACCCGTCGACACCACCCTCGATGGCTTCGGCAAGGGGAAACAGTTGACGCGCGCTTTCCGTTGGTTTGAAGCCTCGCGTGTCACGTTCGAACAACGTGAGGCCAATCTCATTTTCGATCACATCGATACGGCGCGCGACGGTTGGTTGTGCCATGCCCAGCTTCCGTGACGCCGCAAGGGTCGAGCCCTCTCTGAAGACCGCCAGGAATATTCGAACGTCCGACCAGTTTCGAAACTCGTTCTTCATTTTTGTAGAACAGCACATTTTCTTGATCGATACCAGTCACGGCAGGCTGCGCCTAGCCTGAGGTCAGGCTTCGGAACCGAAGCGAACCCTGTGTAGGAGCAAGCCCATGATGCCCCCGTTCGACACCAATCTTCTCAAACATACACCCGAGCACCTGAAACTGCAGAACCCAGTTGAGCGCGCCGCAGCAAAATCGCTGCCGAGACGTCCTAGGATCGCGGTACGTAGTCTGACAAAGTTGGCGATCCTGGTTGTCGACCGTGCGCGGCAGTTGCGACGCGGACGGCCGACCGCGTTCCGGCTTGGACGCAGACCCATTCAAAAGATGCATACCGGCTAGACCGAAACTTGCGTTGTTAGCGTTATCCTCTGCGCCTATCTGAGCCTTGTCCCAAAAGGAACAAGACAAGCAACTCCGGGGAATGCGCCCCGGTCAGAAAGGAACTCAGAAATGGCACATACCGCAACACTGACACATAACGGTTTCAACTTCTCCGTCCGCTTCGCAAACTTCGTTGAACGCGTGAAAGCAGCCCGCGCACAGGCGGCCGAATACAACCGGACCTATGCCGAACTGCAGCGCCTGACCAACCGCGAGCTGGACGATATCGGCATTCGCCGCTGCGACATTGCGGACATCGCGCACAAGCACGCCTACTGCGTGTAAGACCACGCACCACCCGATCCAGAGGCGCCGTTATGGCGCCTCTATTGTTTTGGGAGCCACGTATGCCACAGGAGCAGGTTATTTCCTGAACCCCGTTGCGAAAGCACGCGGGATAGGTCAAGTGCTGAAAGGGTCGTTTCAATTTGACGGAAAGGCCGGGCATGGCGCGGGAATTTCAGATCGGGATGCTATGGGTCGATGGCCCGCTGAGCTTTCTGGAGCAGCTCTGCATCAAATCGTTTCTGGACGCTGGCCAGCACGTGCGCCTTTACACATACGGCGATGTGCCCAACATTCCCGACGGAGCCGAACGGCGCGATGCGCGGGAGGTCATGCCCGACGAAAACATCATCACGCATAAGCGAACCGGCAGCCCCGCAGTACACGCGGACAGGTTTCGTTATCGCATGCTGGCGCAGCATCAAGATCTGATCTGGGCAGATACCGATGCGTATTGTGTCAAGCCGTTCACTACGGAAAACGGCCATTTCCACGGCCGCCTCGCTGCGCATGAGATCAACAATGGTGTGCTCCGGCTGCCGCCGGAGAGCCCGACACTCTATGACCTGATCGATTACACCGAAAACCCGTATCGTATTCCGCCGTGGCTGCCGTCGAAGCTGCGGGCCGAGTTGATCCGCGATGCCCTGGACGGCAACCCCAAACATGCCGGTGAAATGCCCTGGGGCGTTTGGGGCCCCCGAGCGCTGACCTGGCTATTGCAGCAGAATGGCGAGGATCGTTTCTCGTTTTCCACTCAAGTCCTTTACCCGGTATCTTATAAGGAACGGCGCGTCATGAGCCGGGCCAATGGTGGCGCCGAGCGATTCATCACGGACGAGACGATGTCGATCCATTTCTACGGCCGTCGCATGCGGTCATTCATCTTCAACAGGTTTTCGGGCATTCCGCACCCCGAAAGCCTGGTGGGTCAGCTTGTGAAAAAGCATGGTATCGATCCACATGCGGCACCGCTCAGGCCGAAGGGCGTTATTGAGGACGAAATGGCTGAGGGTGAGGAATGACATCCGACCCTGCCCGCAGGCTTGCCAACTGGCATTAACGGGCCTATACGCCTGCGGTGGCCTTGCGCCATACGAATCAAAAAACCAAGAAATGCCGTGTTTGACCCATCACGCTTCGGGGGTCACATCCGGCTTAGGAGAAGCGAAATGAAACTGCACGAACTGCGCGACAATCCTGGCGCCACACCGAAACGCACCCGCGTTGGCCGTGGTCCGGGTTCCGGCAAAGGTAAAATGGGTGGCCGTGGTATCAAAGGCCAGAAATCCCGTTCGGGTGTGGCCATCAATGGCTACGAAGGCGGCCAGATGCCGCTGTACCAGCGCCTGCCCAAGCGCGGCTTCAGCAAGCCGAACCGCAAGGAATTCGCCGTTATCAACCTGGGCCTGATCCAGAAATTTGTCGAAGCCGGCAAACTGGACGCCAAGGCTGCGATCACCGAGGACGCACTGGTTGCTTCCGGTCTGGTGCGCCGCAAGCTGGATGGCATCCGTGTTCTGGCCAAGGGCGAAATCAGCGCAAAAGTGAACCTGGAAGTCACCGGTGCTTCGAAAGCTGCCGTTGAGGCAGTTGAAAAAGCGGGCGGTTCACTGACGGTCACAATAGCCGCTGCGGCAGAGTAAGCGCTTGTGAGCGGGCAAAGACCCGCTTACATAGACCTCAGAGTTTTCCAAGACGCCGCCCGAGCCGGAAAACGGTTCCGGGCGGTGTTTTCATAAGAGAGACCGATTTATGGTATCAGCAGCAGAACAAATGGCAGCCAACACAAGCTGGGCTGCCCTTGGCAAAGCCACCGATCTGCGCAACCGCATCCTGTTCACGCTGGGTTTGTTGATCGTCTATCGTCTGGGCACCTTCATTCCGGTGCCTGGGATCGACGGTCAGGCGCTGCGCGAGTTCATGGAGCAGGCGGGGCAGGGCATCGGCGGCATGGTTTCGATGTTCACCGGCGGGGCGCTTGGGCGGATGGGCATCTTTGCCCTCGGCATCATGCCCTATATCTCGGCCTCGATCATCGTACAGCTGCTGACCTCGATGGTTCCCGCGCTCGAACAGCTCAAGAAAGAGGGCGAGCAGGGGCGCAAGAAAATCAACCAGTATACCCGTTTCGGCACCGTGGCGCTGGCCACGGTTCAGGCCTATGGCCTGGCTGTTTCGCTGGAATCGGGGGATCTGGCGACCGATCCGGGTCTCTATTTCCGCATGTCGACCATGATCACGCTGGTTGGTGGCACCATGTTCCTGATGTGGCTGGGTGAACAGATCACCGCGCGCGGCATCGGCAACGGTATCTCTTTGATCATCTTTGTCGGCATCATCGCCGAGGTTCCAGCCGCACTGGCGCAGTTCTTTGCCAGCGGACGCAGCGGTGCGATCAGCCCCGCCGTGATCATTGGTGTAATCGTAATGGTCATCGCCGTGATCACCTTTGTGGTGTTCATGGAGCGGGCCCTGCGCAAGATCCACATCCAGTATCCGCGCCGTCAGGCTGGCATGAAGATCTATGAAGGCGGTTCCAGCCATCTTCCGGTCAAGGTGAACCCGGCCGGCGTTATCCCGGCGATCTTCGCAAGTTCGCTGCTGCTGCTGCCGGTGACGATCTCGACCTTCTCGTCGGGTGCGGCCAGCGGTCCTGTGATGTCGTGGTTGCTGGCGAATTTTGGCCCCGGGCAACCGCTCTACCTGCTGTTCTTTGCGTCGATGATCGTGTTCTTCGCATATTTCTACACGTTCAACGTGTCATTCAAACCGGACGATGTGGCGGACAACCTGAAAAAGCAGAACGGCTTTGTTCCTGGCATCCGTCCGGGCAAGAAAACGGCAGAGTATCTGGAATACGTGGTCAACCGCGTGCTGGTTCTGGGTTCTGGCTATCTGGCGGCGGTCTGTCTGCTGCCTGAAATTCTGCGGGGTCAGTTCGCCATTCCGTTCTATTTTGGCGGCACCTCGGTTCTGATTATCGTCTCTGTGACCATGGACACGATCCAACAGGTCCAGAGCCACTTGCTGGCGCATCAATACGAAGGGCTTATCGAAAAGTCCCAACTGCGCGGCAAAGGCAAGAAACGCGGCAGGAAGGGACCATCTCGTCGATGAACATTATTCTTCTTGGCCCCCCCGGGGCAGGTAAAGGGACTCAAGCGCGTCACCTGGTCGAGACACGCGGCATGGTGCAGCTGAGCACCGGCGACATGCTGCGCGAAGCGAAAACCTCGGGCACCGAGATGGGTAAGAAAGTTGCCGCGATCATGGACGCCGGCAAACTTGTCACCGATGAGATCGTGATCGGTCTGATCGAAGAAAAACTGACCACCGAAACAGGGGCCGGTTTCATCTTTGACGGGTTCCCCCGCACGCTGGCGCAAGCCGATGCGCTGTCGGCATTGCTGGCCAAACTGGGCCAGTCGCTGCACACCGTAATTGAGATGCGCGTCGATGACGAAGCACTGGTGTCACGGATCACGGCACGCTCGACCTGCGGGGGGTGTGGCGAGGTCTATAACGACATCACCAAACCGATCCCGGCGGATGGAAAGTGCACCAATTGCGGCAAGGAAAATGATTTCCAGCGTCGCGCGGATGACAACGAAGACAGCCTACGCACGCGCCTGATGGAATACTACAAAAAGACCTCGCCGCTGATTGGCTATTACTATGCCAAGGGTGATCTGCGGCCGGTCAATGGCCTGGCTGAAATCAAAGAAGTGACAGCCTCGATCGAGGCCATCCTGGGCTGATTTCAGGTTGGGGCTTGACGGCCCCTTCAAAAGCCCATATCGACCCCCATCCCTATAGGGAATCAAGACCGCAGGCGGGATTCGTTCCGTTTGCCCCGACCACCTCAAATAATGCTGGACCCTCTGGCGGCACTGCCACGGTCAAGCGTTGTGAAAAAAGGTTCTGGAGTTACGGAACCGCAACGAAAAGGAAAGTGACACGTGGCACGTATTGCCGGCGTAAACATCCCGACTGCAAAGCGGGTACCAATCGCCCTCACATATATCACCGGTATCGGAAACACCTCGGCGCAGGCCATCTGCGAAGCCGTGGGCATCGAAGCGCACCGTCGCGTCAATGAACTGTCCGACGCCGAAGTTCTGGCCATCCGCGAACACATCGACGCCAACTACACCGTCGAAGGTGACCTGCGTCGTGAAGTTCAGATGAACGTCAAGCGCCTGATGGATCTGGGCTGCTACCGCGGTCTGCGTCACCGTCGCAACCTGCCGGTTCGCGGTCAGCGCACCCACACCAACGCTCGTACCCGCAAAGGCCCCGCAAAGGCCATCGCTGGTAAGAAGAAATAAGGGAGGGTCTGACTGATGGCACGTGACAAGACTCGCGTTAAGCGCAAAGAGCGTAAGAACATCGCATCGGGCGTTGCCCATGTGAACTCGACCTTCAACAACACCAAGATCCTGATCTCGGACGTACAGGGCAACGCCATCTCGTGGTCGTCTGCCGGTACCATGGGCTTCAAGGGATCGCGGAAATCGACACCGTATGCTGCACAGATGGCTGCGGAAGACGCAGGCAAAAAGGCGCAGGAACACGGCGTCAAGACGCTGGAAGTCGAAGTTCAGGGCCCCGGTTCGGGTCGTGAATCGGCTCTGCGCGCGCTGGCTGCAGTGGGCTTCAACATCACGTCGATCCGCGACGTGACACCGATTGCTCACAACGGTTGCCGACCGCCGAAGCGCCGCCGCGTCTAAGCGATTTTGAATTTGGCTGGGGCTGTGTTTCTGCACGGCCCCAGCACGTCATTTTGAACCTCGGGCGTCTGCACCTTGTTGGTCATGGGGCGCGGACAGGAATGGAGGGATTACATGATCCACAAGAATTGGGCAGAATTGATCAAGCCGACCCAGCTGGAAGGCAAGCCGGGCAACGACCCTGCGCGTCAGGCGACCCTGGTTGCTGAACCGCTGGAGCGTGGCTTTGGTCTGACCCTGGGCAACGCTCTGCGCCGCGTCCTGATGAGCTCGCTTCAAGGTGCGGCCATCACCAGCGTCCAGATCGACAACGTATTGCACGAGTTCTCGTCAGTGGCGGGCGTTCGTGAAGACGTCACCGACATTATCCTGAACCTCAAGCAGGTCGCCCTGCGCATGGAAGTCGAAGGCCCCAAGCGTCTGTCGATCAATGCCAAAGGCCCCGCTGTCGTCACCGCTGGCGACATCAGCGAAAGCGCCGGCATTGAGGTTCTGAACCGCGATCACGTCATCTGCCACCTGGACGATGGCGCCGACCTGTTCATGGAACTGACCGTCAACACCGGCAAGGGCTACGTCTCGGCTGAAAAGAACAAGCCGGAAGACGCACCCATCGGCCTGATCCCGATCGACGCGATCTATTCGCCGGTCAAAAAGGTTGCTTACGACGTTCAGCCGACTCGTGAAGGTCAGGTTCTGGACTACGACAAGCTGACCCTGAAGATCGAAACCGACGGATCGATCAATCCGGATGATGCGCTGGCCTTTGCCGCTCGTATCCTGCAGGATCAGCTGTCGATCTTCGTCAACTTCGACGAGCCGGAATCGGCTGGCCGCCAGGACGAAGACGATGGTCTGGAGTTCAACCCGCTGCTGCTTAAGAAAGTGGACGAGCTGGAGCTGTCGGTCCGTTCGGCAAACTGCCTGAAGAACGACAACATCGTCTATATCGGCGACCTGATCCAGAAGACCGAAGCCGAGATGCTGCGCACCCCGAACTTCGGCCGCAAGTCGCTGAACGAGATCAAAGAAGTGCTGTCCGGCATGGGTCTGCACCTCGGCATGGATGTCGAGGACTGGCCGCCGGACAATATCGAAGATCTGGCCAAGAAATTCGAAGACGCGTTCTAAGCGCGTCTTCACAAATGCCCGGACGACCGGGGACAACAAGGGCACTTCCGCCCCAAGGAGAGCCGGTGACACGCATCGCCGGCCAGACAAAGCAAAACGCGAAAGAAGGAACTAGAAAATGCGTCACGCACGTGGTTACCGCCGCCTGAACCGTACTCATGAGCACCGCAAGGCGCTGTTTGCGAACATGGCTGGCTCGCTCATCGAGCATGAGCAGATCAAGACAACTCTGCCGAAGGCAAAAGAACTGCGCCCGATCATCGAAAAGCTGGTCACGCTTGGCAAGCGCGGCGACCTGCACGCCCGCCGTCAGGCTGCAGCTCAGCTGAAAGAAGACAAAGACGTCGCAAAGCTGTTCGAAGTTCTTGGCCCCCGCTATGCCGAGCGTCAGGGCGGTTATGTCCGCATCCTGAAAGCTGGCTTCCGCTATGGCGACATGGCTCCGATGGCGATCATCGAATTCGTTGATCGTGATGTTGATGCCAAAGGCGCGGCTGACAAAGCCCGCGTTGCCGCTGAAGAGGCTGCTGACGAAGAATAAGAAAGCCTAGCTTTCTGATCTGAACCCCCGTGTCCCGGACGCGGGGGTTTTTCATTTTTTGCCCCCTAACTGTCGCAAAGAGCGCATTTGCGATGATATCCGATTATGAAACCCTGAACCTTACAGGTTCCACTGCAAGGTGAGTGAGGAGGACGGATTATGGCAATCCCAGATGAAATACCAAGCGTACTCACGGGCCCGTCTGTCTGGACCGGTCAGGATATGCGAACGCGACAGCGCGAATGGATTATCGATCTGACGGCCGACGACATTGACGATCTTGAGCGGGCCGCTAGTCACTATTTGAGCCTGGGAAGAGATATAGGTGAGATCACAAAGGCTGCTTTCCCTCTGCAAAGATTTGATCGACATCTGGCGCTGCTACGAGAGAAGCTGATCAACGGGATCGGGTTCGAAGTGATCCGCGGCCTTCCGGTGCAGGACTATACGCAAAAGATGGCAGCTACGATTTTCTGTGGTGTTGGTGCCCATTTGGGCTCGGCCCGTTCGCAGAATGCTCAGGGGCACATTCTGGGCCACGTCCGCGATATCGGTGCGGATGCGAACGATCCGAATACCCGAATCTATCAGGCGCATGAGCGTCAGACACTTCACACCGACAGCGCAGATATTGTTGGCCTGCTTTGTCTGCGCGAGGCCAAAGAGGGCGGAGACTCGCTGCTGGTGAGTGCTGAAACGATATATAACAGGATGCGATCCGAATGCCCGGAATTGCTGGAACTGTTGTTTGAACCCCTTGCGACCGACAGAAGAGGGGAGGTGCCGGAGGGCATGGAACCCTATATGACGATTCCACCATTTTCCTGGCACGACGGCAAGCTGACAGTGTTTTATCAAAGGCAGTATATCGACAGTGCCCAGCGGTTTCCGGATGCGATGCGCCTTACACCGGATCACGTTAAGGCGCTGGATCGGTTTGATGGGCTGGCGAATGACCCCGACCTTTGCCTGACCATGCGGCTGCAACCGGGGGACATGCAGTTCGTGTACAACCACTCGCAACTGCATGACCGGACCGGCTTTGTGGACTGGCCTGACCCATCTGAACGGCGGCACTTGTTGAGACTGTGGCTGTCGCCCGAGGGAGACCGTGAGTTGCCCGATGTATTCAGGCAGCGGTACGGAACGATAGAGGTCGGACAACGCGGCGGGATCATCACAGAAGGAACGCGCCTGCACGCGCCGTTGGACTGACCGCCCACAGGTGCTGCGCGGAAGCTTGCATTACGGCCCGTGTAGACGCATATCCGATGGACTATTAATCGACGGATGGATCATGCGGAAAGTTCTCTGTTCTCTGATGCTGGCGACGCTTGCCGCGACAGTTAATGCCGAAACGAAAGTGCCGACTTCGCAGGCCGAAATAAGCCTGGGATTTGCCCCGGTGGTCAAACAGGCTGCTCCGGCCGTCGTCAACATCTACGCCAAGATCGTAACGCAAGGCCGGGCCAATCCGTTTTTCTCGGACCCGTTCTTTCAGGAGTTCTTCGGCAGAGGATTTGCCGAACCGCAGCCGCGGGTTCAGAACTCGCTGGGGTCCGGCGTCATTCTGTCTGCGGACGGCTATGTTGTGTCAAACTACCATGTTGTCGGCATGGCGACGGAAATCCGTGTGGTGACAACGGACCGGCGCGAGTATTCAGCGCAAGTGGTTCTGGGCGATCAGGAAAGCGACATTGCCATTCTTCGGCTGGAAGAGGCCGCTGAACTGCCGCATCTGAACTTTCGCGATTCTGACCAGGTGGAGGTGGGCGAACTGGCGCTGGCCATCGGCAATCCGTTTGGCGTGGGTCAAACCGTATCGTCCGGCATAATTTCCGGGCTGGCACGAACCGGAACAGCTACGGGAAATGCGCGCGGGTACTTCATCCAGACAGATGCTCCGATCAATCCGGGTAACTCCGGTGGGGCGCTGATTGACGTGAACGGTGATCTGATCGGGATCAACACGTCGATCCTGACCCGGTCGGGCGGATCCAACGGCATTGGCTTTGCCATTCCGGCAAATCTGGTTGCCGAATTCCTGCGGCAGGCGAAGTCCGGCAACGAGAGCTTTGTCAGCCCCTGGGCCGGGATGGCGGGCCAGCATATGAGCGCCGATATCGCCGAATCGCTGGGTCTGGCCATTCCACTGGGCGTGGTGATCTCGGACCTGCATGACCTCAGCCCGCTGGCTGCGGCCGGGTTGCGGGTTGGCGATGTTGTCACCCATGTTGACGGGGATGAGGTAAATTCGCCCGCCGAGATGAAATTCCGGATGTCGGTTGCCGGTGTCGGGGGAACCTCGGTTCTGACCCGTCTGCGCGGAGACAAAAGCGCGGATGTGAAAGTGGATTTGGTCCGCGCTCCGGACAGTCCGCCCGCCGATGAGACCACGTTGGATGACAAAACCGTTCTGCCCAACCTGACCGTCGCCCGGATCAATCCCGCACTGATCTCGCAGTTGGGATTGGTTCTGTCACAGACCGGCATTGTTGTGGTTGATCCGGGCTCATTGGGAGCACGCGCCGGTCTGAGGCCCGGAGACGTCCTGAGCAGCATCAATGACACCGAGATTGAGCAGCCCGGCGATGTGGTCGAGGCGCTGACTGACCCCGGGCGCCGGGTGCAAATGAACGTTCAGCGCGGTGGACGCGCGGTTTCGTTGCGGTTTCGGCTCTGACCCGTGAGTGATTTGTTCGATACCGGGGCACCCGAGCCCGCAACCGCGCCGCATCGCCCCTTGGCGGACCGGCTGCGCCCCAAGACGCTGGGTGAGGTGATCGGACAAGAGCAGGTGCTTGGCCCGGACGCCCCCCTGGGCGTCATGCTGGCCGCTGGCAGCCTGTCGAGTTTGGTGTTCTGGGGACCGCCGGGGGTAGGCAAGACCACGATTGCGCGGTTGCTGGCACAAGAGACTGATCTGCATTTTGTCCAGATCAGCGCGATTTTCACCGGTGTTCCGGACCTGAAAAAAGTGTTCGAGGCAGCAAAGATACGGCGTCAGAACGGGCAGGGCACCCTTTTGTTCGTTGATGAAATCCACCGGTTCAACAAGGCCCAGCAGGACGGGTTTCTTCCGCATATGGAGGATGGCACGATCCTGCTGGTGGGGGCGACCACGGAAAACCCTTCGTTCGAGCTGAATGCAGCTGTTCTCAGCCGTGCACAGGTGCTGGTGCTCGAACGGCTGAGCCTTGCCGATCTGGAACGTCTGACGCAGCGGGCCGAAAAAGATCTTGGCCGCGCCTTGCCCCTGACGCCTGCCGCCCGGGATGCATTGCAGGAAATGGCGGACGGAGACGGGCGCGCGTTGCTGAACCTGATTGAACAGGTTGCGGCCTGGAAGGTCGACGGACCGCTTGACCCCGACGCGCTGTCCACGCGGTTGATGCGGCGTGCCGCGAAATACGACAAATCGGGGGACGAGCATTACAACCTGATCTCGGCCCTGCACAAATCAGTTCGCGGTTCGGATGCGGATGCGGCGCTGTATTGGTTTGCACGTATGCTGACGGGGGGCGAGGATCCAAGGTATCTGGCCCGCCGGATTACCCGGATGGCGGTTGAGGATATCGGGTTGGCCGACCCGCAGGCGCAGTCGATCTGCCTGCATGCGTGGGAGGTGTACGAGCGGCTGGGCTCTCCGGAAGGAGAATTGGCGCTGGCGCAGGCGCTGGTCTATCTAGCGCTGGCGCCAAAATCGAACGGCGCCTATGTCGGCTACAAGGCGGCGATGCGTCTGGCCAAACAATCCGGCAGCGAGCCGCCGCCAAAGCACATCCTGAATGCGCCGACGACACTGATGAAGGACCAGGGCTACGGGGCTGGCTATGCCTATGACCATGATGCCGAGGATGGATTCTCGGGCCAGAACTACTTTCCGGAAACGATGAAGCGGCCGATGCTGTATCAGCCGGTCGAGCGGGGATTCGAGAGGGAACTGAAAAAGCGGCTGGACTATTTCGCAAAGCTGCGCGCGCAGCGGAACGAGAGCTAGGGCTGGCTTGACTCTTGCTGCTTTGCGCGCGACAGACGCGCATGTTTTCTAACACACTGACATCGGTGAAATCCGGGCGGGCCAGTCGCGCGGTGCAAGGGGCAATGGCATGAGTGGCGTACAGATGATCACCGTCGCAGAGGACGACAGCGACCAGCGGCTGGACCGTTGGTTGCGCCGCATGTTCCCGCATGTTGGGCAGGGCCGTATCGAAAAGATGTGCCGTAAGGGCGAGCTGCGGATTGATGGGGGTCGGGCCAAGGCCTCGACCCGGCTTGAAGCCGGGCAGGTCGTGCGGGTTCCGCCCTTGCCGGACGCTGATCACAAGCCGGTTGAGGTCAAACGCCGGATCTCGGATGCGGACGCAAAGATGATCCAATCCTGCGTGATCTACCGCGACGATCATGTTCTGGCCCTGAACAAACCCCATGGACTGCCGGTGCAGGGCGGCAGTGGTCAGACCCGCCATGTCGACAGCCTGTCCGAGGCGCTGCGGTTCGGTTATGAGGAAAACCCCCGTCTGGTACACCGTCTGGACAAGGACACCTCGGGCGTTTTGCTTTTGGCAAGAACGCGCGAAGCGGCCAAAGGTCTGACAGCCGCGTTTCGTCACCGCGACACGCGCAAGATTTACTGGGGCCTGGTTGCCGGGGTGCCGACTCCGTATCTGGGCGAGATCAAAACCGGTCTGGTAAAAGCCCCAGGCCACGGCAAAAAGGGTGAAGGCGAGAAGATGATCGCCGTTCACCTGAACGACATTGACGGTACTCCGGGCGCGAAGAGGGCGCATACCCTATACGCGACGCTGTACCGGGTTGCCGGGCGCGCCGCGTGGGTTGCCATGGAACCCGTTACAGGCCGCACCCATCAGTTGCGCGCGCATATGGCCGCCATTGGGCATCCGATCATTGGTGATGGTAAATATGGCGGTTCGGGTCAGGAAAACCTAGGCGATGGCTGGGGCGCGCAATTGGGCGGGATTATCAGCAAAAAGCTGCACCTGCATGCCCGGCAGGCGTCGTTTGAACATCCGGTGACGCGCAAGACCATCACCGTCAAGGCTCTATTGCCGGATCATATGAAACACAGCTGGGATACCTTCGGCTGGACCGAGGATCTGGCCTCGGACGATCCCTTTGAGGATTTGCAATGACCTCACCATTGCGGCTGGTCCTTTTCGATGTCGATGGTACGCTTGTCGACAGTCAGGCCAGTATCGTCTCGGCCATGACCGCCAGTTTTGACGCTTTGGGCCTGACTGTGCCGGATCGTTCCGCGATCCTGTCGATTGTCGGGTTGTCGCTGCCGGTCGCTCTGTCCCGTCTGGCGCATGATCACCCGGTTTTGGTCCAGGAAAAACTGGTGGATGGATACAAGGACGCCTATCACGACCAGCGTCTGAGGCAGGGTGCCGCGAACTCGCCCCTCTATCCCGGTGCCCGGGAGGTGCTGGAGACGCTGCACGACATACCCGAGGTCTTGCTGGGGGTCGCCACCGGAAAGTCGCAACGCGGGCTGGATGCGTTGATCGAGGCGCACGGTTTGGAACGGTTCTTTGTCACCCGTCAGGTGGCAGATCATCACCCTTCGAAACCGCATCCGTCGATGATCGATACAGCGCGCGCGGAAACCGGTGTCGACCGGCGAAATACGGCCATGATTGGCGATACCCGCTTTGACATGGATATGGCCAGCGCGGCTGGCGTGACAGGTATCGGTGTGGCCTGGGGATACCACGACACCGCAGAACTGGAACACGCTGCGCAGGTGATCGAAACCTTTGATCAGCTGCCGCCGGCGCTGCACAGTATTTGGGGATGACGGTATGAGCGACTGGACACCGAAACGGTTCTGGACCGAAAGCGTGGTGGCTGAAACCGAAGAAGGCTTCACCGTCGAACTGGACGGGCGTCAGGTCAGAACCCCGGCCAAGGCGGCGCTGGTTGTGCCGACGCACGCAATGGCAACCGCTGTAGCTACGGAATGGGACGCGCAAGAAAAAGAGGTTGATCCGACCTCGATGCCGTTTACCCGATCGGCAAATGCGGCAATCGACAAGGTCCGCCATCAGCATGCCGAAGTGGCCGATATGCTGGCCGACTACGGCGATTCGGACTTGTTGTGTTACCGTGCCACGCACCCGCTGGAGTTGCAGCAGCGGCAGGCGGGGCAATGGGATCCGGCGCTGGACTGGGCGGAAAAGACCTTGTCCGCGCGGCTTGTATCCTTCGAGGGTGTTCTGCATCAACCGCAATCCGACGATGCGCTGGCGACTCTGCGGCGGCAGGTTCATGAGCTTGGTGAGTTTCAGCTTGCCGCGTTTCACGACCTTGTGAGCCTGTCCGGGTCCTTGATTCTGGGTTTTGCCGCAGCGCGGAATTGGCGCAAACCGGACGAGATATGGCGCATTTCGCGATTGGACGAAATCTGGCAGATCGAGCAATGGGGTCATGACGACGAGGCGCATGAAGCCTCGGAGGTCAAGAAATCCGCCTTTTTACACGCCAAACGCTTTTTCGATCTATCGGTTTGATCCTTCAAAGACAGTATTTTAGTGCGTCGCGCCCGGCCGCGCGGCGTCTGATATCGTTTTCGCTGATCCAACCCTTGACGTTTGTTTATGAATGCGACCAAACTCGTGGCCACTAAAGGGGAGACACCTTTGGGGTAACCTTTCCGGCAAAATGCTGCCGGACAGAACCGCCCCCGAGTGGGGCGGACAATCAGGAAGAGGTAAAAATGAAAAAATCCGTAATCTTGGGCGTGGCGACGATTGTTGGCCTGGCTGCTGGCGCCGCCGCGGCAGGAACCGCAGATGACGTCAAGGCACGCGGCAAACTGAACTGTGGCGTGGCCACCGGTGTACCCGGTTTCGCCAGCCCGGACGCCAATGGTGAGTGGCAAGGCTTTGATGTGGCCGTGTGCCGCGCCGTAGCAGCCGCCGTTCTGAACGATCCGACTGCAGTTGAGTTCATTCCGACCACCGGCAAGACACGCTTTACCGCGCTGGCTTCGGGTGAGATCGACATGCTGGCCCGGAACACCACCTGGACCTTCAGCCGCGATGTCGACCTGAAATTCGAATTCGTCGGCGTCAACTACTATGACGGTCAGGGTTTCATGGTTCCCAAGGCACTGGGCGTAAGCTCGGCCAAGGAACTGGACGGTGCGACCGTCTGCATTCAGACCGGCACCACAACTGAGCTCAACCTGGCGGATTTCTTCCGCATCAACAACATGAGCTACGAGCCGGTTCCGATCGAAACCAACGCCGAAGCGCAGCAACAGTATCTGGCTGGTGCCTGTGACGTCTACACCACCGACGCATCGGGTCTGGCTGCCACCCGCGCCACATTCGAGAATGCCGGTGATCACGTGATCCTGCCGGAAATCATCTCGAAAGAGCCGCTGGGTCCGCTGGTGCGTCACGGCGACCACGAGTGGGGCGATGTTGTCCGCTGGACTCTGAACGCGCTGATCGCAGCCGAGGAAATGGGCGTGACATCGGCCAATATCGATGAAATGTCCGCTGGAACCGACAATCCGGAAGTGAATCGTCTGCTGGGCAGCGAAGGCACTCTGGGTGAAATGCTGGGTCTGGACGCTGAATGGGCCCGTCGCGCCATCAAGGTCGGCGGCAACTACGGCGAAATCTTTGCCAAGAACATCGGTGAGGAAACCCCGATTGGCCTGGCACGCGGTCTGAACGCACAGTGGATCGAAGGTGGCCTGCTGTACGCACCGCCTTTCCGCTAAAATCCACGGAAAAGGGCGCAGGGCAACCTGCGCCCTTTTTCAATCAATAAGAAACACGCCCGGAAACGTCCGAGCAGAGATCAACTCTGCCGACAAAAGACCGGGATGCACGGGGATAAACATAGGTCATGACGACTCTCACTGACCCGCCGAAGGAGCAGTTCCGGCTGTCCATGCTCCTTTACGATACGCGGTACCGATCTGCGACCATTCAGGTCATTGCTATGATCGGTTTCATGCTTCTGGCAGCCTGGATTATTAACAACACCATTCAGAACCTCGAAACGCTGGGCAGAACAGTCGGGTTCGACTTTTTCGCCGAACCAGCCAGCTATGACATCAACCAGCGCCTGCTGGAATATGACTCGCAGGATACCCATCTGCGCGCGGCCTTTATCGGGCTGCTGAACACGCTGGTTGTTGCAGTTCTGGGCTGTATCACGGCAACAATCATCGGTGTCATGGTTGGTGTTCTGCGTCTGTCGAACAACTGGCTGATCGCGCGGATTATGACGGTTTATGTCGAAATGTTCCGCAACGTTCCGGTCCTGCTTTGGATCGTGTTCGCTATGGCGATTCTGATTGAAAGCCTGCCTGCGCCGCGCGCATTCCGGGGTGAAAATCCAGAAGCCACGATGGATCTATTCGGCACTGTTGCTGTGACCAACCGCGGGGTCTATATCCCCGAGTTTCTGTTCTCGCGCAGCCTGGGCGACATCCACCTGTTCGGGACATCAAGCCTGCGTTTTGACGTCTCGCTGGACCTGATCGCTTTCCTGATCGTGCTTGGCGGCAGCATCTTTGCCATGCGCAAAGTGTCGGCCTGGGCCAATGCCACGCAGGAAAAGACCGGTGACCGTCCGACCATCTGGTACATCCAACTGGGCCTGCTGTTCGTGCCATCGGCCATCCTGCTGGGCGCGCTGGGCTTCCATCTGGGCTATCCCGAGCTGAAGGGCTTTAACTTCACCGGCGGCACCCACCTACGGAACTCGCTGATCGCCCTGTGGCTGGCCCTGTCGCTGTACACTGCGGCTTTCATCGCCGAGATCGTTCGTGCCGGTATTCTGGCCATCTCGAAGGGTCAGACCGAGGCTGCATCCGCACTGGGTCTGCGCCCGGGCCGGACCATGCGTCTGGTGATCCTGCCGCAGGCGTTGCGAGTGATCATCCCGCCGATGATCTCGAACTATCTGAACCTGACCAAGAACTCGTCGCTGGCGATCGCGGTCGGATATATGGACATCACGGGGACGCTGGGCGGTATCACCATGAACCAGACCGGCCGCGAGCTGGAATGCGTTCTGCTGCTGATGCTGGTCTACCTGACCATCTCGCTGAGCATTTCGGCGGTGATGAACTGGTACAACAACCGTGTCAAACTGGTGGAGCGGTAATATGAGTGATGTTTCATTTGTCCGCACGGAAATGTTGCCGGAACAGGCACCACCCGCATCCGAGGTCGGTGTGCTGGGATGGATCAGGCATAACCTGTTCTCAAGCTGGCTGAACGCAATCCTGACGCTCATCTCGCTGTATTTCATCTACTATGTGCTCTCCAACATTCTGTCCTGGACGTTCGAATCCGTTTGGAACGCCAATTCCCTGTCGGAATGTCGTGAGATCATGATGGCGACCTGGGGCGATACTCATGGTCATGCCTGCTGGGGTGTTATCAAGGACCGTTGGCTGCAATTGCTGTACGGTTTTTATCCACCTTATCCGGCGCATCCGGACGCAACGTGGTCAAATCCGCCTGAATCGGGCGGCTGGCCGGCCTATTTCCGGCCGAACCTGACCTTCATCCTATTGTTGGTTGCGATTGCGCCGGTGTTGTTCACCAAAGTGCCGCGCAAGCTGTTGATCGTGACGGCGGCTTATCCGTTCCTGCTGCCTTGGCTGATGTGGGGCGGGTCGATCTGGGGACCGCTGATGGTCGCCGCCGGGTTCGCAATCGGTTATTTCGCCTACAAGGTTGTGCTTCCAATGGCAGGGTCCCTGACGGCGTTAATCCTTGCAGTCGCGCTGCCCATTCTGTGGTGGTTTTTTGCTGCTGCCGCAGTTGCTGACGCGGTCGACTCTGTCATTCCAATTGGTATAGCGACTGTCGAAAGCCGTGACTTTGGCGGTTTCATGCTGGCGATCCTGCTGGGTGTTGTGGCCATTGGCGTCTCGCTTCCCATCGGCATCGTGCTGGCGCTCGGTCGTCAGTCTGATCTGATGATCGTCAAATACCTCTGCGTTGGCTTTATCGAGTTCATTCGGGGCGTGCCGCTGATCACCCTGCTGTTCGTGGCCTCGCTGCTGCTGAACCTGTTCCTGCCGCCGGGGACCAACTTTGACATCATCCTGAGGGTGATGATCATGATGACCCTGTTCTCGGCCGCTTATATGGCCGAGGTGATCCGGGGTGGTCTGGCGGCGCTGCCGCGGGGTCAGTACGAAGGGGCTGACAGTCTTGGACTGAACTACTGGCAGGCGCAGCGGCTGATCATCATGCCGCAGGCGCTGAAAATCTCGATCCCGGGCATTGTGAGCACGTTCATCGGTATCTTCAAGGATACGACACTGGTTTCGATCATCGGTCTGTTCGACGTGATCGGTCTGACCAACGGCATCCGCGCCGATACCGCCTGGAACGGCGTCTACTGGGAACTGTTTGCCTTTATCGGCGTTCTGTTCTTCGTCGTCTGCTTCTCCATGTCCCGTTATTCCATGTATCTGGAGCGCAAGCTTCAGACTGGCCATCGTTAAGGAGTTCAACACATGTCTGAACTTGCAATTGATCGTGAAATCGATCGCTCGAAAATGCAGGTGAGCGACGAGGTCGCCATCGAAATCACCAACATGAACAAATGGTATGGGGCCTTCCACGTGCTGCGCGACATCAATCTGACCGTCAATCAGGGCGAGCGGATCGTGATCGCGGGGCCTTCGGGGTCGGGCAAATCCACCTTGATCCGCTGCCTGAACGCACTGGAGGAACACCAGCAGGGCAAGATCGTTGTGGATGGAACCGTTCTGTCGAATGACCTCAAGAACATCGACAAGATCCGGTCCGAGGTTGGCATGGTGTTCCAGCACTTCAACCTGTTCCCGCACCTGACCATTCTGGAAAACTGCACGCTGGCCCCGATCTGGGTGCGCAAGACGCCCAAGAAAGAGGCTGAAGAGCGCGCGATGCATTTCCTGGAAAAGGTCAAGATTCCGGAACAGGCCGACAAGTATCCCGGCCAGCTGTCCGGTGGACAGCAGCAGCGTGTGGCGATTGCCCGCTCGTTGTGCATGATGCCTCGGATCATGTTGTTCGATGAACCGACATCGGCGCTGGACCCCGAGATGATCAAAGAGGTGCTCGACACCATGATCGAGCTGGCCGAAGAAGGCATGACCATGCTGTGTGTGACCCACGAGATGGGCTTTGCCCGTCAGGTCGCCAACCGCGTGATCTTTATGGATGCCGGCCAGATCGTGGAACAGAACGAACCGGAAGAGTTCTTCAACAACCCCAAAAGCGAGCGGACCAAGCTGTTCCTCAGCCAGATTCTGGGGCACTGAACCTGCAATTAAATCCGGAAAAAGGCGGGGTCTGGCCCCGCCTTTTTCAGTTCAAAAGTTCGCGTGGGATTGCGAAGCCCAGGACCTTGCCGCTGTGCCGCTGCAAGCCTCTCCAGGTGTTGATGTCAAATCGAATAACCGTCGTCGCGCAGGTGGGATAGTCGTAGAACCGCACATGGTCCGGT
This sequence comes from Ruegeria sp. AB8, assembly GCF_056542605.1. Classification (NCBI taxonomy): domain Bacteria; kingdom Pseudomonadati; phylum Pseudomonadota; class Alphaproteobacteria; order Rhodobacterales; family Roseobacteraceae; genus Ruegeria; species Ruegeria sp. AB8. The sequence continues at coordinate 17,862 of NZ_JBQGAB010000027.1, read as the reverse complement.
GGGTATTTCACAATCTGATCCGCAAAGGCGGCAATACCGGGATTATGACCCAGCAACAGTACGGTGCGTCCGGTCGCCTGTTGCAATACCTTCATCATTTCAGCGGGATCGGCCAGATACAGGTCGCGGGTGAAGGTTGTCCTGGCAGTAGTCAGCCCCATCCTGTCCCAGGTTTCGCGGGTCCGGGTGGCCGAAGAACTCAGAACTTCATCTGGAAGCCATGCGTTCCGTGACAGCCATTTTCCGATGGCCGGGGCTGACTTGCGCCCGCGCTTGTTCAGCGGGCGATCATGGTCGTTGCTCAGCGGATTGTCCCAACTGGACTTCGCGTGGCGGGTCAGGATCAGGGTGCGGGTCATGATGGGTGAAAGGCCTTCATATGATGCGCAGATTGTTCTGCCAGTCGCCCGGCACCCGCACTTAGCGGGCAGGCAAGTCGCGCGAGACAACCGCCAGCCATGCAGGTCTGGCCTTCCGGCGTGGTCAGATGTGCATGGCAGGTGTCGACGTCGTAAAAGCTGTGGGTCGACAAAGCGCCAACCGGGCAGGCCGACGTGCAGGGGGCATGGCAGGTGGCGCAGGGGCTTGGTCCTTCGGCGGCAGGTATCGGGAACTCATCGGCAAAATGCAGCGCACCGCGGAACGAGATCATCATGCCAACAGTGTCATGCACCAATGCGCCAACCGGACTTTGAAACGTGCGCCCGGACTTCAGCGCCCAGTCGATGAAGGGTGTGTAGGGCGGCCCGCCGAACGGATAGTATGGCGTGGCACCCAGTGCGCCAGCCATCGCGCCGACAACCCGCAAGGACCATCTGTCGACTGGGTCCGCCTGCCCATCCACCCATTCGGGCGACGCCTTCAAAACCGGCCAGAATGTCTGCGCTGCACCCAGCAGGATCAGGGTGCCGCCATCCAGCTGCTTGGCGCCGCTATGCCGGGGGTGCTGCGCACCCATCACGACCAGGCCCGACCGATCAGCGGCTGCTGTCACGTCGGAGTATGTCACTTGCGCCGAAACGGCAGTGTCAGGCTCCATCCCAGCCGGGTTGGTCGTTCGTCCCGCCATTGCAGTCCCACCTTCATCTTGTCATGCCCGTCGCCTGGCTGCGCCACATAGGTGCCCATCAATCGATCCCAGACTGACAGCGCAAAGCCGTAATTGCTGTCGTGTTCTTTCCTGTGCACCGAATGGTGAACCCGGTGCATGTCAGGTGTCACAAGAACCCTACGCAACACCGCCTCCACGGCAAGGGGGAGTTTGATGTTGGAGTGATTGAACAGCGCGGTTCCGTTCAACAGAACCTCGAACAGAACAACGGCTAGTGCACTGGGACCCAATGCATAAACCAGCGCGATTTTCAGTATCATGGACAGTGCGATTTCGATGGGATGAAATCGCACGGCGGTCGTTACATCCATGTCCCTGTCCGCGTGATGCACCCTGTGCAGCCGCCAGAGGATCGGCACCTTGTGTGTCACCAGATGCTGCAGCCAGATCGCATAGTCCAGAATCAGCACGCTCAGAAGAATTTCCAGCCATCCGGGCCAGTCGGTCCTGTTAAAAAGCCCAATCCCGTGATGTCCGGCGTCCACCGCCGCCCCTACGGCCAGCAACGGGACCCAGATTGCCATAACCCTCAGCGTCAGGGTGTTGAGAAGCGTTATGGCAAGATTGGTTTGCCAGCGCCGTCGTTTCGAGCAATCTAGCGAACGTCTAGGTGCAAATGTCTCGGCAATTGCGAAAACCGCAAAAAGCCCAAGGAAAATTCCCAGCCGAATAATGGATTCGTGCTCCATATATTCACATTCAGGCATATTAAAGCCCGAGACAAGTCCTGGAAATTCGCATAGGCGTCAGTCCGGCCGGATCAGAGAGCCCGCACCGTGTTCGGTGAACAATTCCAGCAATACGGCATTTGGGGCCCGGCCATCCAGGATGACAACCGCCCGAACGCCACTGTGCAGCGCGTCCAGAGCGGTTTCCGTTTTTGGGATCATGCCGCCGGCAATCGTGCCTTCGCGGGTCATCTCGCGGATCTGTCCGGCTTTGAGTTCGGTCACCACCTCTCCGGCTGCATTCTTGACGCCGGATACATCAGTCAGCAGCAACAGTCGATCCGCCTTCAGGGCCGACGCGATGGCTCCGGCAGCGGTATCGCCGTTCACGTTGAAGGTTTCACCGTTTTTGCCCGCTCCGAGCGGCGCAATCACGGGGATTACATCATGCGAGAAAAGATCATGCAGCAGTTTGGGATTCATCACGGATGGTGTGCCGACGAAGCCCAACGAGGAATCCGTCTGCTCGCAAACCATCAGATTGGCGTCCTTGCCGGACAGCCCGACCGCCGTTCCGCCCTGACGGTTGATGGCCTGCACGATCCGTTTGTTGACAAGGCCAGACAGCACCATCTCGACGACTTCGACCGTGGCCTTATCGGTGACCCGCTTGCCATTCACGAAATCCGACTGGATATCCAACTGATCAAGCATCGCGTTGATCATGGGTCCGCCACCATGCACGATGACCGGGTTTACCCCGACCTGCCGCATCAGCACGACATCGCGGGCAAAGCTTTCCATCGCCTCGTCGCTGCCCATGGCGTGACCGCCCAGTTTGATCACGACGATCGCGCCGTCATACCGCTGCAGGTAGGGCAGTGCGCTGTTTAGAGTGGCGGCGGTGGCAATCCAGTCCCGGTTCATGTCTCGTGTCTTCATGGCTTAGGTCCTTCTGGCGAACCGTGTTAGGGCCTTTGGACGGTGCTGCCAAGGGCGAAGCTACTCAAGATGTGCAATGATCGAGCGCAGGGTCGGTATTCCGTCACCTTTCTCGGAGGAGGTCAGCACAATCTCGGGGTAGGCGGCAGGGTGCTTGGACAGCGCGGAGCGGACCTGATCCAGCACCTTCTCACGCTCTTTGGCCTTGACCTTGTCGGCCTTGGTCATGACGCATTGAAATGTCACGGCGCTGGTATCCAGCAGCTTCATGATCTCGTCGTCCACAGGTTTTACTCCATGGCGCGAGTCGATCAATACAAAAGCGCGGCGCAGGGTTTGACGTCCGCTGAGGTACTGTTTCAGCAGTCGCTGCCATTTCTCGACTACTTTGACCGGCGCGTTGGCATAACCGTAACCGGGCAGGTCAACCAGATAGAGGTCGGGCCCTTGCGTGAAAAAGTTGATCTCCTGCGTGCGGCCGGGCGTGTTCGATGCGCGCGCCAATCCCTTGGTCCCGGTCAGCGCGTTGATCAGGCTGGATTTCCCCACGTTCGAGCGGCCCGCAAAACACACCTCAAGCCGGTCGGGGGCGGGCAGGCCGTCCATGGCAACCACGCCTTTGACGAATTCGGACGGGCCAGCAAACAACTTGCGCCCGGTTTCCTGCGCAATCGCATCCGGCGCGTCCGCCATTGGAAAAGGAAGCGTGCTCATACCGGTTCTACCTTGTCGCCGACACGGATCTCTCCGCCCTGGATAACTTCGGCGTAGACGCCAAAGTCCTGATGATCCCATGCGTTCAGGGTGCCCAGCGTGTCTGCATCCCGCGTGCCGGTTTCCGGGTTGGCGGTCGTGGCCAGACAGCGCGTGATACGTTCCCGAACTCGCAGAACGGCCTGACCGATGCGAATGTCGCGGTTCAGCCAGTCAAACTCTTCCCACAGGGGCAGCCCGTCGAACCAGATGTTGCCGCGCCAGCGGACAAGGGATAGATCCTGCCCCAGCTTCTGCTCGACCGCCCGGTGCGAGGCCATGTTGCACAGGCTGATCGAGGGGAAGTCACTGTCGGTCATTCCCCGTCCCGGAACCCGGATGATCCGCGCCGACGCAGCCCTGTCGACGGGCATCAGCGGTTTGACCCAGTCCAGAAAATCATCCTGCTGCGTGTCGGGATCGAAGTTGATCTCGGGGCGCCCCGGGTGGCTGAGCGTCACGGTGCCGCCGTTCATCCGGGCCGATATGGCCGCCAGTTGCGGGGCTTTGGAGCAGCGGCTGAAATTGGCACAGGGCGCCCATTCCGAACCATCGGCTTTTGACGCCTCGTGTGCGACGGCCCAAACGCGATCCCCGGGCATTGTCTGCCCGGGGGTCACGGTTACATCACTCAGGCTTTCCCGCCCGTGACTTTTGATTGGATGCCGCCAGAGGCTGGTGACAGACCCGCTCATTTGTCATCCGTCTTCGGGGTCCGCTTGAACCCGGACTTGATGTTGCCGAACACGTCCGGCGTGTAGCCCTGGCTGCGCATGATCAGGTACTGCTGCGTGAACGTGATCGTGTTGTTCGCAATCCAGTAAACCACCAGGCCGCTGGCAAACCCGCCCAGCATGAACATGAAGACCCACGGCATCCAGGCAAAGATCATCGCCTGTGTCGCATCCGTTGGTGCCGGGTTCAGTTTCTGCTGCAGCCACATCGAGATACCCAGCAGCAGTGGCAAGATACCGATGAAAATCAGCGCCATTAGCGTATCAGGCTGCGGTCCGGCCCAGGGCAGCCAGCCAAAGAAGTTGAAGATCGAGGTCGGGTCCGGCGCGCTGAGGTCCTGGAACGGGCCAAACCAGGGGGCCTGACGCAGTTCAATGGTGACAAAGATCACTTTATACAGCGAAAAGAAGATCGGGATCTGCATCAGGATCGGCAAACAGCCAGCGGCCGGGTTCACCTTTTCCTTTTTGTACAGCTCCATCATGCCCTGCTGCATCTTCTGACGATCGTCGCCGGCAGCCTCTTTCAGGGCCTCCATCTGCGGCTGAAGTTCCTTCATCTTGGCCATCGAGACGTAGGACTTGAACGCCAGCGGGAACAGGATCGCTTTGATGATCAGCGTCAGGCCGATGATCGACCAGCCCATATTGCCGATCAAAACGTTGATGTTGTGCAGCAGCCAGAAAATCGGCTTGGTCAGGAAGTAAAACCAGCCCCAATCGATGCTGTCCACGAACTTCTGCACACCTTCCGCCTGATATTCGCGGATGGTTTCCCATTCCTTGGCGCCTGCAAACAGGCGGGTGGTGACTTCCTCGGTCGCGCCGGGCGCAACGGACAGGGTCGGCAGTACGGTTTCAGTTTGATAAATCTTGCGGCGCGCGTCGTATTTTGCCGCCGCCTTGAAGGCCGAACCTTCAGCCGGGATCAGGGTGGTCATCCAGTAGTGATCGGTAAAGCCGACCCAGCCACCTTCCTTGATCTGAAAGACTTCGGCTTGCGCGCGTTCATTCGGATCAATGTCGAAGTCGCGGACATCGCCATAATCGATCTCGTCCAGAACGCCGTCCGCCATGACCATGACGCCTTCGTGCAGGATAAAGAAGTTCTTCAGGCCCGGCAGGTCGCCATCCTCACCCATACCGTGGCGTGCCAGAATGCCATAGGGGGCCATGCCCACTTCGGACTGCGTGGTGTTCTCGACCGATTGCGTGACCGAGAACATGTAGTCTTCATCAACCGACACGGTGCGGCGGAAGATCAGGCCCTTACCGTTGTCCCAGACCAGTGTGACCGGGCTGTCGACGGTAAGCGTGTCGCCTTGTTCAGTCGACCAGAGCGTGTTCGGCCCGGGGACATCCGCGCCGGCAACGCCCGCCCCAGGCGCCCAGCCATACAAGGCGTAATAGGCAGAATCGGACCCGACGGGCGAAAGCAGCTCGACGATCGGGGCGCCTGCTTCGATCGAGACCTTGTAGTCTTTCAGAAACAGCTCATCGATGCGTCCGCCGGCCAGAGACATGCTGCCAGACAGGCGGGGCGTGTCGATCTGAATGCGCGGGGCCTCGGCATCGGCTTGTGCCTCTTCTGTGGCAGCAGACGTATCGCCGACGGCTGTGTCACCCGCTGCGCTCGGAGTCTGAAGCTCACTGCCCTCGGAGGCGCTGACTTCCACCTGATCCGGTGTCGGCGCCTGTTCCGGGGGTGGGAAAAGGACGAACCAGACGAGGATCACCAGAAAGCTGAGCGCGGTTGCGAGGATGAGATTCTTGTTCTGATCGTCCATCTGGGACAGCCACCTTGAGCTGGGAAACACACCGGAGGTGTTCAACAGAGTGCAGCCCCAAAGGTCAAGTGGAATCGCCCGTCAATTTGCCACCGGAAGGGATTGCGCCTTGCAAAATCCCGGATTTCATCCGGTTTGCCGTCCAATCCCGGGAACCTTGTTCACTTTTGCGCGGTGCGAAGCGATCCAGTCGAGCGTCTGCTCGAATGGCATCGGTTTGCCAATTCCGAACCCCTGCACATGATTGCAGCCAAGCTGCGCCATCAGGGCATGCTCACCCGGGGTTTCCACGCCTTCGGCCAGTGTTTCCAGGTTCAGCCGTTCCGCCATCGTCAGGATGGCACTGGCCAATTGTTGCTGACCGGGATCCCGATCGGATTTTGTCACAAAGGACCGGTCGATCTTGATCCGCGAAACATCAAAGCGCTTGATGGACGCGATCGAGGCATGACCGGTGCCGAAATCATCCAGATCGATACAGCACCCCAGCGCGGCCATTCCGGTCACATTGCGGGTGATGACGTCATCGGGCCGTTTGGCAAACACCGTTTCCAGAACTTCGACCGCAAGCCTGTCCGGAGTCAGATCAAACTGGTCCAGTTCCTATTTCAGGCGATCCATGAGCCCCGGGTCGCGGAGTTCATCGGACGAGAAATTGATACCGATCCGCGGAATCACAACGCCGGCCCGGTCCCAGGCCTGCATGGCAGTGAACGCATGGTGGCGCATCGTATGGCCCAGCCGTTCCAGCAGTTCCGCCTGTTGGGCGAAGGGTAGAAACACCTGCGGGCCCAACACACCTTTTTGCGGATGCTCCCACCGGGCCAGTGCCTCAAAACCTGTGACGCGCCCTGTGTCCGTCGAGATTTGAGGCTGAAACCAGGGGCGAATTTCATCATTGTCCAACGCTGCCTCGAAATCCTTGCGCAGGTTTGTGCGGATCCGGGACCGACGGCGCGTTTCGGCGGAATAGGCCCGAATGGTCGAAGGGCCGTTTCTTTGTGCTTCGGCAAGTGCGGCGTTCGCCGCCTCGATCCCGTCGGTTGAGTCGCCGTCGAAGTCATGAGGCATCAGGCAAAACCCGATCGAGCACGAGACGTAAAGCCCGGCACCATTCAGCATGATCGGTTCTTCGATTGCAGTCTGGATACGGCCGGACATCTGAATGCAGGATTCCAGGTCAAGATGCGGAGATGCCCCAAGACCCAAAGCGATTTTGTCTCTGCCGTCTCGTGTCACGATGTCCTGGGCCCGGATCGTGGACAAGGTCCGGCTGCAGGCCAGTTCGGCGATATGGGCGGCCGCCGCCTGCCCGTGCAGGTCTAGCAGCGACCCATAGTCATCCAGTGAAATCACGAAACAGGCCGAGCTTTCCATATTTTTCCTCGCCCCATCCAGAAGGAGCCCCAACCTGGTACGAAACACCTGATCCGGCATCATCCCGCCAGAATTGTCGCGAAATGAATTCCCAATCGCAGGCCAGATATTTGCGGCGCTTGCTCCGGCAAGGATCAGGGGCAAGCCCAATGCGACGATCAACAGCACTTGCTCTCCGCCGATCCAGAAGGCTGCAAGGCTGAGTGCCGGTATGAAGGCCAGTGCGGAAGGGCCGCTCAGGCCAGCGACAATCGTGTTGAGAACTCGTTTAAAGATCAATCGGTTCCGCATTGGTTCTGACGGCCTTCAGCTTGGACTCAGCGCGCAAGCCCAACCGTAGGAAACCAAACTGAGTCAGTCGTTAACGCAGACGCGGAATTTCGTCCGATTTTTCGTTTTTTTGACCCGGATCAAGCGAAAGATTCGCGAAATCGAACAATTTCGGGTCCAGCAGATGCGAGGGCCGCGCGTTTGTCAGGGCCCGGAACATCACCTGACGCCGGCCGGGGCTGTTCTTTTCCCACTGATCGAGAATCTGTTTCACCTGTTGGCGCTGCAAGCCGTCCTGACTGCCGCAGAGGTCACAGGGGATGATGGGATAGTTCATGGCGGTTGCGAATTTCGCGCAATCGGCCTCGGCCACATGGGCGAGGGGGCGGAAAACGAACAGGTCGCCCTCTTCATTCACAAGTTTAGGCGGCATGGTGGCCAGACGCCCGCCGTGGAAGAGGTTCATGAAGAAGGTTTCGAGGATGTCGTCACGGTGATGACCCAGTACCACGGCAGAGCAGCCCTCTTCCCGGGCGATGCGATACAGGTTGCCGCGGCGCAGGCGTGAACACAGCGCACAATAGGTGCGGCCCTGCGGAACCTTGTCCATCACGACGGAATAGGTGTCCTGATATTCGATGCGGTGCGGAACACCCATTCGTTCGAGAAACTCGGGTAGAACAGTGGCGGGAAAACCCGGCTGACCCTGATCCAGATTGCAGGCCAGAAGGTCGACCGGCAACAGTCCGCGCCATTTCAACTCGTGGAGAACCGCAAGAAGGGTATAGCTGTCCTTGCCGCCTGACAGGCAAATCAGCCAGCGGGGCGGTTTGCCATCCTTGTCATGGGCGGACGGGTCCACCATCCCGTAGTGCTCAATGGCCTCACGGGTCTGGCGCACGATGCGCTTGCGCAGCTTTTTGAACTCGGTGGTCGAGGGCGCACCAGCAAAAAGCGGGTGGATATCGTCAGCTTCGTCAAACATGGGCTGCCCCTACAGCAGTTGCGGCAACCGGGCAAGTGGGCGGGTCAGCCCAGACGCGCCAGCAGGGCGTCGGTGTCCAGTCCTGTGACCGATCCCGGGATGCGACCGCTTTCACCTGACAGACGCGTGGCAATGAAGCCGTCGGCAACCGCGCCGGGGGCATGTCGCACCAACTGCGCCGCCGCCAACAAAAGTGCTGTACGCTCGGCGAACCACCGAGCCTCTGCTTCGGGTGGCAGGTCGGGCCAACGGTCGCGATGCGCCTTCAACGCTGCGTCATAGCCCCGGTCTGCACCTCGTGCGGCGTCCAACTCGGCCTGCATTACCTCGGCAGCCAGCGGTTCTCGGATCAGGGTGCGCAGAATGTCGAGGCAGATCACGTTGCCTGACCCCTCCCAAATGCCGTTTAGCGGGGCTTCCCGATAGAGCAGGGGCAGAGGGGTATCCTCGACATAGCCCATGCCGCCCAGCACCTCCATCGCCTCGACCACGACAACCGGACAGCGCTTGTTGTTCAGGAATTTGGCCAGTGCGACGCTGATGCGGGCAAAGGCCCTGTCTTCGGGCGACTGGCCGTCGAACGCCTGCGCGACCCGCATCCCCAACGTCAGAGCGCTCTCCCAATCAAGTGCCAGGTCGGCCAGCACGGCGCGCATCAGGGGCTGGTCGATCAGACGGCGCTGAAACGCGGTTCGGTGGCTGACCCAATGATGTGCCTCGGACAGGGCGGCACGCATCAGTCCGGCCGGAGCCATGGCAGTGTCCAGACGGGTGTGGTGCACCATTTCGATAATGGTCTGAACGCCAGCGCCTTCGTCGCCCAGCTGATAGGCCAGCGCGTCGTGGTATTCGATTTCGGCAGAGGCGTTGGATCTGTTGCCCAGCTTGTCCTTCAGACGCATCAGATGGATCGCGTTACGCTCGCCCTCCAGCCAGCGGGGAACAAGGAAACAGGTCAGCCCACCCGGCGTCTGCGCCAGCGTCAGGAAGCCGTCCGACATCGGGGCCGAGCAGAACCATTTGTGACCGCGCAGACGCCAGTGATTGCCGTCGCGGGTGGCAATGGTGGTATTGGCGCGTACGTCCGAGCCACCCTGTTTCTCAGTCATCGCCATACCCAACGTGGCGCTGGCTTTTGGGTCGATCGGACGCGTCGACGGATCATAGCTGTGCGCCATGAGTTTTGGGCGCCAGACCGAGGCGATCTGCTGATTGACCTCAAGCGCCGGGATTGCCGCGTAGGTCATGGTCATCGGGCAACAATGCCCCGGCTCGACCTGTCCCGCCAAGTAGACCATGGCTGCGTGGGTGGCGTGCCCACCAGGCTGACCGTCCCAGGCCATTGCGGCGTAACCGGCTGACTGGCTGATCTGCATCATCTGGTGGTAAGCGGGGTGAAACCGCACCTCGTCCAGACGCCGCCCGCCCTGATCGAATACCCGGAGTTCGGGCGGCTGTCGGTTGGCTTCGCGCCCCAGCTCTCGTGTCTCGGCGCGTCCAAGTGTTTCGCCCAAAGCCGCCAAAGGCGCTACGCGCGCGCCGGACACGTTCACCGTGTCTCGAAGCACCGGGTCGCAGGCCCACAGGTCAATGTCACCACGAACTTGCGGTTGGTTGTGAACGGTGTGCGTGGGCAGAGTGCGGCGTGCGTCTGGTGGCATCAGAACCTCGGGTTGGACTGATCCGAATGTTGAGCGCAGGTTCAACCGGGTCAAGTCTGACCGGGGGTCATTAAGTTCTGCTCTGCTCGTCAGGGCGTTCCGGCACGGGATCGTAGCCGTCACCGCCCCAAGGGTGGCATCGACCGATCCGTCGGGCGGCCAGCCACGCGCCCTTGATCGCACCGTGTTTTTCCAATGCTTCCAGCGCATAGGCCGAACACGTGGGCTGATAGCGGCAGTTGAACCCGACCCAGGGGCTGAAAACCAGCCGATAAGCCCTGACAGGCAGGGCAAGGATATGAGAGAACAGGGTCATTTCCGCGCACCGTGGATTTTGCGCAGCGCATAGCGTAGGTCATCCAAAAGGGCGTCAAACGGGCGCGCGGCGGTCACTTCGGCGCGACCGACCAGTACATAGTCCCACCCATCAAGCCCACTGACGGGCAGCACAGCGCGGGCGGCCTCGCGCAAACGCCGCTTGGCGCGATTGCGGGCAACGGCATTGCCGACCTTCTTTGAACAGGTAAACCCGACGCGAATTCCGGTCGCCTCGTCAGGTGCGCGTTTGCGGGCCTGTACCATCATCGAGGATGTGCCCTGTCTGCGCGCACGGGCGGCATTCAGAAAATCGGATCGTTTCGTGAGAACGGTCAGAGTTTCAGGCGCGCAAACGGACGCCGCCGGGGGCGTTTCCCCGGGCTGGTTCTTACCATCCACGAGGGGCCTCCGGCGGCGTCATGTTCATATCCTGACAGGTCGAGCGGTTTACGCGCTCAGCGACTTGCGGCCACGTGCGCGGCGCGCGTTCAGGATCTTGCGGCCGGCCTTGGTGGCCATGCGCGCGCGGAAACCGTGGCGGCGTTTGCGAACCAGGTTCGAAGGCTGATAGGTGCGTTTCATCGCTCCGTCTCCAATCTATGCGGTCGGGTGCGGCGCGGATTCGCCTGCCCGTGGTGTTCGAAGCCCGTCCTCTACTGGGTAGCGGGGGGTAAGTCAAACCCCAAGGTGGGGGTTTTGGCGGCTTTTGCAACAATTCTGTAACCCAGCCCGTGAAAAGGTTTCAAAAAGACGGGTCAGCGGCGCCAAACCCTCACATTCCCGGACAAAAACATCAAGGCAGCGTGAGGCCCCTGTTGCCGAGGCGCCATGCGGCGCATGTTGTTTGAAGAATGAAACACACGAAACCGGACAGCCACATGAGTGATGCAACTCAGGCCCCGCGCAGAGGGCTTGCGCGACATATGCCGTTGCTGGTGATTCTTACCGTTGCAGCGGTGGGGTTTTTCACACTGGGCGACTATCTGACGTTCGAAATTCTGCGCGACAACCGCGAGGCGCTTTTGGCGTGGCGTGATGCCAATTACTGGGCAATGGCCGGTGCTTTCGTGACGATTTACATCGTCATCGTGGCATTTTCTTTGCCGGGTGCGGCGGTGGCCTCGATGACGGGCGGGTTCCTGTTCGGACTGATCGCCGGAACCGTCTTCAACGTATTTGCGGCCACGGTCGGTGCATCGGTGATCTTTTGGGCCGCGCGCTGGGGGTTGGGCGAAGCCCTGACGGCCCGCCTCGAATCTTCGGAGGGCAGCATCAAAAAGCTCAAGGACAGTTTGCGCGAGAATGAAATTCCGGTTCTGTTTCTGCTGCGCCTTGTACCCGTCGTGCCGTTTTTCGTGGCCAACCTTGTGCCCGCTCTGGTCGGCGTGAAGTTCCGCAATTTTCTGATCACCACGGCGCTGGGCATTATCCCGGGAGGGATTGTGTACACGTGGATCGGCGTGGGGCTGGGCGGTGTGTTCGACCGGGGCGAGACGCCTGACGTTTCGCTGCTGTGGGAACCCTTTGTCATAGGTCCCATCATCGGCTTGTGTGTGCTGGCCGCTTTGCCGATTGTCATCAAATCCGTTCGAGGCCGAAAGGACGCCTGATACATGCAAGATCTGAAAGCCGATATCCTGGTGATCGGAGCCGGGTCAGGGGGGTTGTCCGTAGCCGCAGGGGCCAGCCAGATGGGGGCAAACGTCATCCTGCTGGAAGGCCACAAGATGGGCGGAGATTGCCTGAACTTCGGATGTGTTCCGTCCAAAGCCCTGATCGCCAGCGCAAACGCAGCCCATGCGCAGGCCCATGCCTCGGCGCTGGGCGTGGCGGACGTGGTTCCGCAGGTGGATTATGCTGCCGCCAAGGACCACGTGCGGGGCGTTATCGCCCAGATCGAACCGATGGACAGCCAGGAGCGGTTCGAGGGTTTTGGCGTCAAAGTCATCCGAGAATATGGCAGTTTTGTTTCTCCGACCCAGGTGCAGGCGGGTGGTCACCTGATCACTGCGCGGCGTGTGGTGATCGCAACGGGTTCTTCCCCTTTGGTGCCGCCGATCCCCGGGTTGGATCAGGTGCCGTATTTCACCAACGAGACCATCTTTGACCTGCGCGACAAGCCCGATCACCTTTTGATCATCGGCGGCGGGCCCATCGGCATGGAAATGGCGCAGGCCCATATTCGGCTGGGATGCAAAGTCACTGTGATCGAAGGGATGACAGCACTGGGCAAGGATGACCCCGAAGCGGCCGAGGTTGTTTTGGAGACTTTGCGCGCGGAAGGCGTGGTGATTCACGAAATGGCATTGGTCGCGCAGATCAGGGGCAACGCTGGCACGATTGAGGTAGTGACCGAGAATGGTGACGTCTTCTCGGGCTCGCATCTGTTGCTGGCGGCGGGACGCAAGGCAAACACAGACCGCCTGAACCTTGAAGCCGCCGGGATCGAACTGTCCCCTACCGGGGTCAAGGTTAACGAGGCGTTGCGGACCACCAATCGCAAGGTCTATGCCATCGGTGACGTCGCTGGTGGGCTGCAATTCACCCATGTGGCCGGATATCACGCCGGGATTGTCATCCGTTCGGCACTGTTCGGCCTGCCGTCCAAGGCGAAGACGGCGCATATCCCGTGGGCCACCTATACTGATCCGGAACTGGCGCAGGTGGGCCTGACCGAAGCGCAGGCGCATGCACACCATGGCGACAAGGTCGAGGTCGCCCGTTTTGACTATCATCACGTTGACAGGGCGATTTCCCAGCGGAAAACGAAAGGCTTCATTAAGGTCATGGTCGTAAAAGGCCGGCCCGTGGGTGTTACAATCGTGGGTCATCAGGCGGGCGAACTGATCAACTTGTGGTCGCTGGCCCTGGCCAATAATCTGAAGATGGGTCAGGTCGCCGCGATGGTGTCCCCCTATCCGACGATCGGAGAGCTTAACAAACGCGCGGCGGGCGCTTATTTCTCGCCAAGGCTGTTTGAGAATCAGGCAGTTAAACGAGTGGTCAGGTTCGTCCAGCGCTGGATCCCCTGACCGGGAAAGGAGCGCATATTGAACTCGCTGTCGGGCCGATTTCTGATCCTGACGACGGTCTTCGTGATGTTGGCCGAGGTGCTGATCTTTGTGCCATCGATTGCGCGGTTCCGCGAAGATTTCCTGCTGAACCGGCTTGAACGGGCCCAGATCGCCTCGCTGGCGTTGCTGGCTGATGACATGCTGGCCGAAGATCTGGAGGCCGAGCTTCTGGCCAATGCGGGCGTCTACAATGTGGTGTTGCGGCGTGACGAGGTGCGTCAGCTGATGCTGTCCTCACCGATCCCCGAGCCGATCACCAAGACCTACGATCTGCGCGACGCGAGCCCTTGGGTTCTGATCCGGGGCGCGATGGCCCGGCTGTTCACTCCGGAAAACGAAGTCATCCGAGTGATAGGCGAGCCGGTCAAGGGTGCCGGGCTGCTGATCGAAGTGACGATCGACAGCGCGCCGCTGCGCATGGCGATGACGGACTACGGCCTGCGAATTCTGGGGCTGTCCTTCGTGATTTCCATCATCACCGCCTTTTTCCTGTTTCTTGCGGTGCGTGTCGTTCTGGTGCGTCCGATCAAAAGCGTGGTCGGATACATGCAGCGTTATGCCAGCGCACCTGAGGATGCGCGCGGCATCATCTCGCCGGATTCCCGGGTGACGGAACTCAGGGAAGCCGAGGAGGCCCTGCAAATGTTGCAGAAGGAGCTGACGCAGGCCCTGAAACAGCGTGAACGCTTGGCTCAGTTGGGTGGGGCCGTGGCCAAGGTCAGTCACGATTTGCGCAATATCCTGACCTCGGCACAATTGTTCACGGACCGCATCGAATCCAGTGACGATCCGGTGGTTCGGCGTCTGGCCCCCAAGCTGGTGAATTCGATCACCCGTGCGGTGTCCTTATGTGAAAGCACGCTGGCATTTGGCCGCGCCGAGGAACCGGCACCCACATTGACCATGGTCCGGTTGCGCGATGTCGGTGAAGATGTTGTGGCCAGTGAAAGGCTGGCGGTTGCCGATTCTTGCGTGGAAATTGTCAACAACCTGCCGCAGGACCTGATCGCCCGCGCCGACCCCGAGCAGATGTTCCGGGTCATGATGAATCTTGTTCGCAACGCGCGTCAGGCGCTTGTCGCCTCGGGCAAGCCCGGGAAGATCACGATAGAAGGCCGTGAAGACGACGATAGCTGGTGCGTTGAAGTCCGCGACAATGGTCCGGGCCTGCCCCCGAAAGCGCGGGAAAACCTGTTTACCCCGTTTCAGGGCGGCGTCCGCAAAGGAGGTTCGGGTTTGGGCCTCGCGATATCGCAGGAACTGGTGCGCGGACATGGCGGAGATCTGGTGCTGAAGCACACAGGTCCTGACGGAACCACCTTTGAAATAAGCCTGCCGCGCGGCGACCGGACTTTTTGAAAGTTTTTTTGAGAATCGACTTGCACGTCCCCGGACCTGGGTCTAAATACCGCCTCACCAACGCGGACCGATAGCTCAGCTGGATAGAGTACTTGACTACGAATCAAGGGGTCGGGGGTTCGAATCCTCCTCGGTCCGCCACTGGTTTACTGTTGGACGTCAGACGAAATTGACCTTTGCGTCATAAACTGACCCAACACCCCTTTTTCGTACTCCCGCAGACTGTTTCGTTTGATCTGACTTCTCCTCTGGAAAATCAGGGCTGATTTGCAGATCAGACGGCGAAGCCGCCTGTTCCTGCTGATCTGCCACGTGGCGAACGCGGGAGGGGGCGAGGCAATGCTATTCGACAGGGGTGGTGCGGCCCGCAGGCAAAGCCGAGGACACGGCCCTGTCTAATAGGGTTGCCCGAGGGGGAGGGCAGCGCCCTCACCCTGACGGTCAGGGGCGTTTGGCTTGCCCAAATCCCCCTGGCCCACAAAAGGTCGATGGCTGATAACCCCGCCACGACTTGTAACTTCGACCCAAAGCTGCGCTTACCGAAGCAACGGACTCCGCAGCTTGGCTGCACAAGTTTAGACTTTTTCTGCGGCTGCCAAACTCGTGCAGTGAATTTGCGTTTGGAACTTCACCGAAAAAATTACTAACTCTAAATAGGTAGCAAAATTCAGGGCCAAGTTTGATGAAGATTTTCCCTTCAGAACCGCAGGTGGCACCCTATGAAGAGGGCTTCGAAGGTCGTGATATTCTACAACGCGCGGAAGTTGGTAAATCTCTTTCTGGGTTAGTAGAACGTATTGAAGACCCAATAGTAGTTGCCTTGGATGGCGGTTGGGGCACGGGAAAGACCTATTTTCTAAAGCGTTGGGTTGGTGCACATACACTTGCCAACGAGGGCAAAGCAACGACCATCTATTTTGATGCTTTCGCAAATGACTTCTTAAATGATCCGCTACCTAGCCTTGTATCGACCATCAGTGATCGTTTCCCGCACGCTGATGAGAGCACCATGGAGCGGATTAAGGCTGCGACCTTCAAGTTCGCAAAACCGTTAGCGCGGATCGGTGTAGCAATGGCAACATTTGGTGCTACAGAAACGTTATCACCCGTTGGGGATGCCGCCGCTAAGGCCTTGAGTACAGAGGCATCCGATGCGTTGGAAAACTACTGGTCGCAGGAAACCGGGCGCCGTGCCGCAATGGATGAATTTCGTTCGGCTCTGACGGAACTGGTAGCAGCTCATCTGGAAGCGGAAGACCAACCAACGACTGTTGGGGCGCGATTGGTCTTGGTGGTGGATGAATTGGATCGATGTCGACCGGACTATGCGTTGGAGGTGTTGGAGGTGATAAAGCACTTTTTTGCAATTCCGGGCATTGCCTTCGTTTTGGGGGTCAATCTGAGGGCGCTGGAAAACAGTGTGAAAGCCCGCTATGGGCCCGACATTGACGCGTCTGCATACTTACGAAAGTTCATCAACGTTTCATTAGCGTTACCTTCAGAAATTGGCCGGGAGCACCACACGAAAGACACTGTAGCGGTTTACCTCGAACACCGGCTTCAAGAAATGGGGATACCTGATCACATTGCCAATGCGCTAAAACCACATGTGAAAATCGTGTCCCGAAACAACTCAATATCAATAAGAGATGTGGGAAAAATTCTGAACGCAGTCACTCTTCTGAGCGGCGACATACTGCAAAATGAGAGATACTTGCGAGGTTGGATAGATGTCATGATCGCCTTGCTCGTTTCGAAGGTCATCCGGCCGGAGATCCACGAAAAGTTCCTGTCTTTGTCGTTTAGTGAAGGCGACATAGAGGATTACTTTGATGCAACAATACGGCGTCGAACCCATCGAATTGATGACGAACACAATGCGGAGTTCGACCGCTATACCATGACTCAGTTTTACTCATGGCTCTATCTAGCCAACGGTGGGAGTTTACCGGACGAAGAGGATGGCATGAAAAAGTTCATTGACGGCTTGTTTTCTCAATGGAGCGGTGGCCCCGATGATCCGCGATCGATCCCCAAAAAGGTTCAGAGGGACTGGCTGGAGCTATTCAAAGCTCAGTGAGTCTGGGAAAATAACACTAGCCTATCCAAACGGTGTTGGGTTGTCCCTTTGGGGTTGGTCTACACTTGGTGCGCTACTTAATATAGCCCCAGTCCACTTGCGTGTCGCGACTATAGTAGTTGTGAGGACCACTGAGTTTCCCACTGTTTACAGTGAACTGTCCTATAGCATCCATGATGGCGTCCTTACGGAAGGGCACGTGGATTGCGGCTGCGGTGGAATTGTCCAGCCTAGTCTTTAGGGCCGTGGGCCACTCATCGGAATGAGATTTGGTGTTCAGAATTGAATTGTAACCTGTGTAGGCGATGATCAAAGGGATTTTGTAGTAGTCCACTGCTTTCTCGATTTCGTAGGACAGCAAGCTTCCAGTCTTCCGAGTGTCCGAAGAAATAATAACTACCATGTTCTTGGACGCAGCAAGCCTTGCTCGGATGCTGGTCTTGAGCGTTTCTAGCTTGCTAGTGTCACGTACTGAACTTGCCTTTTCATGGCTATTAACAAACTTGAACTCGATACCTTTGGCGGCATTCCAGCCTTGAACCGTCGCATAATATTTGAAGTCCGACTTAGGGTCAGGACCCATTGATTTCCGCGTGGCTGCGTTATTCACGGTTCGAAAATCGAGCGGTGACCATGTCTGATCTTTTCTGGTTGACGGATGCGCAGATGGCGCGTCTTGAGCCTTTCTTCCCCAAGTCCCACGGCAAACCACGCGTTGATGATCGACATGTGTTGAGCGGCAT
>NZ_JBQGAB010000026.1:0-47623 GCF_056542605.1 Ruegeria sp. AB8 | reverse complement strand
TGGGGTGGCTCCTTTCAAAAGCAGACTTTGACACCTGCACTATGGCGCATTGCGACGCCGGTTGAAGCAGGAGCCATCCACCCCATCAGCTTCCCCGCCAATCCATCAGATAACTCCACACCCACAGCAAGAGTTTTGCGACCGGAGCGAACAGCAATTCTTGGCCCAACTAACCTATAGGTCTTGTTAGTTTGCACGAGCAGGCGAGCCAAATTGTACGAAACCTGCCACCACGCGAAACTGTAATCTCGGGTATCGGATCTGCGGACACGAGGCGGACACAGGATAACCGAACTTCGACGCCACTTCTGGCGCCAACGTAAGCTTTTGTTATTATTGAAAAAGTGGTGAGCCGTGCAGGATTCGAACCTGCGACCCACTGATTAAAAGTCAGTTGCTCTACCAACTGAGCTAACGGCCCACTCTTTTTTGGATCTCGTCGATCCGTGGCGCTCTTTAAGGCAAGTTCCCGGTTGGGTTCAAGACCTTTTTTGCACCTCGTTCCGCTTGAAAAATCAGTGTTTCAGGCGACCCGATAGGCGGCCTAATTAGGCAGGTGGCGCAGGGGGGTCAACCCCTTTTTTTACGAATCTTCCTGTCAGACTGGATTCATGTCCTGCGCGGGGTTATATGCGCGCCATGCAGCTTAGACTCGATACCGGATTGCCCTTTATGAAGATGCACGGGCTGGGAAATGACTTCGTCATTCTCGACGCACGTGCGGCGTCGGTGGAGATGACGCCCGCCCTGGCGCGGGGAATCGGGCATCGTCAGATGGGCGTGGGTTTCGACCAGCTTGCCGTCATTCAGCAAGGTGAAGAAGACGCGCATCTGGTGTTTTACAATGCAGATGGGTCGACGTCTGCGGCTTGCGGGAATGCCACCCGCTGCATTGCCCGGTTTCTGATGGAGGAGACCGGAAAATCCAACCTGACCCTGACAACAGAACGCGGTACGCTTGTTGCGCGGGATGTGGGCGACGGGCTGACTGCAGTGAACATGGGGCCTCCGCAATTGGACTGGCATGAGATCCCGCTCGCAGAAGAGGTCGATACGCTGGAACTGCCGATCGAGGGCAGCCCGAGCGCGACCGGTATGGGCAACCCGCATTGCACCTTCTTTGTCGAGGACGCCGAGGCGATTCCCCTGACGGAATTCGGCGCGCGATACGAGCATCACCCCCTTTACCCCGAACGCACCAATGTACAGGTGGTGCAGGTCATCGGACCGGATCACCTGCGTATGCGCGTGTGGGAACGTGGCGTGGGTATCACTTTGGCTTCGGGCTCGTCCTCATGTGCGACGGCGGTTTCGGCTGCGCGCCGGGGCCTGACCGGGCGCAAGGTTCAGATCGAACTGGACGGCGGAACAATCTGGATCGACTGGCGCGAGGATGGCGTCTGGATGACCGGGCCGACCTGCCATGTCTTCTCGGGTACGTTGACGCCCGAATTCCTAGGGTCGCTGGGATGAACCCGCCCAAATTCACCACACTAGGCTGCCGCCTGAACGCCTATGAAACCGAGGCGATGAAAGAACTGTCGCAGGAGGCGGGGCTGACAGATGCTGTTGTCGTGAACACATGTGCGGTCACGGCCGAGGCGGTGCGCAAGGCCCGGCAGGAAATCCGCAAGCTTCGGCGGGAAAACCCCAATGCGCGTCTGATTGTCACCGGTTGTGCGGCCCAGACCGAGCCCGAGACATTTGCCAGTATGGACGAGGTCGACGCGGTGATCGGGAATACTGAAAAAATGCAGCCCGCGACCTGGAGAAGCATGGCTGCCGACTTCATCGGCAAGACCGAATCCGTGCAGGTCGACGATATCATGTCCGTGACCGAAACCGCGGGGCATCTGATCGACGGGTTCGGCACGCGCTCGCGCGCTTATGTGCAGGTCCAGAATGGCTGTGACCATCGGTGCACTTTCTGCATCATCCCTTATGGCCGTGGCAATTCGCGTAGCGTGCCAGCGGGCGTCGTGGTCGATCAGATCAAGCGGCTGGTGGAGCGGGGGTATAACGAAGTTGTCTTGACGGGTGTTGACCTGACCTCGTGGGGGGCAGACCTGCCGGCGCAGCCTAAGCTGGGCGATCTGGTGATGCGCATTCTGAAGCTGGTACCGGACCTGCCGCGCCTGCGGATCAGTTCGATTGATTCCATCGAAGTGGATGAAAACCTGATGCAAGCGATCGCGACCGAGCCGCGCCTGATGCCGCATCTGCACCTGTCGTTGCAGCATGGCGACGATCTGATCCTGAAGCGCATGAAGCGCCGTCACCTGCGCGATGATGCAATTCGCTTCACGGAAGAGGCTCGCAAACTGCGCCCCGATATGACCTTCGGCGCCGATATCATCGCGGGTTTCCCAACCGAATCCGAAGCGCATTTCGAGAACTCGCTGAAGCTGGTCAAAGATTGCGACCTGACCTGGCTGCACGTCTTCCCGTATTCCAAACGCGACGGCACTCCGGCGGCCCGCATACCGCAGCAGATCAACGGCAATGTCATCAAAGACCGCGCCGCGCGGCTGCGGTCCGCCGGTGAGGCGCAGATTGCTAGGCACTTGGCGGCGCAGATCGGCAAAACCCATCACATCCTGATGGAGAACCCGAACATGGGCCGGACCGAGCAGTTCACCGAGGTGACGTTTTCATCACCGCAAACCGAAGGCCAGATCGTGACAGCCACCATCAGGGGTACCACAGATACCCAACTGACAGCCTGATCCGCTTTTCATCTGGCCAGAAATATCCCGGGGTTGAATTGGCCGTAGGCCAAGAAGGGGCTGGCCCCTTCCCTCCGGTCACAACAAAAAACCCCCGCTGCCAATGGCGCGGGGGTTTCTTCGTTCTTTGCGGGTCAGCGCTTAGTGCAGCTTCTTGCCTTTGTGGGGTGCCCAAAGGCGCTTGTTGACCAGATACAGCAGGACCGACAGTACGGACAGGAACAGAACGCCAACGAAACCGGCATTCTTGCGATCCATCATCTTGGGCTCGGCGGTCCACATCAGGAAGGCGGCGATGTCCTCGGACATGGCTTCGACGGTGGCAGGGTGGCCATCGGCGAACTCCACCTGATCTTCGGCCAGCGGCGGTGCCATCGAAATCCAGCCACCCGGGAAGGCGGTGTTTTCGTACAGAACCGCACCTGCCTCTTCCTTTTCCTTACCGGTATAGCCATCCAGCAGCGAGGCGATGTATTCCGCACCACCCATGCCTTTGACCAGCTGGTTGATGCCCAACCCGTAAGGGCCGTGGAAGCCGGCACGGGCCTTGGCCATCAGGCTCAGGTCCGGTGCGCCAACGCCGTCATTGGCCGGGAAGTGGTCAGTCGGGATCGCCGGACGGAAATCATCCAGCTCGGGATCGAACACTTCAAAGTTTCCAGCCGCATAGGCGATGACTTCTTCTTCCGAATATCCCAGCGCCTCAAGATCGCGCAGGGGTACGTATCTCAGGCCATGGCAGGCCGCACAGACTTCGGTGTAGACCTGAAGACCACGCTGCAGCTGGTTTTGATCCCAGGTGCCAAAGGGGCCTTCGAACGAGAAGTCGAAGTCTTCGATGTGCTGCTCGCCGCCACCTGCCGCGAAGGAGGCGGCAGGGGTAAGGGCGATGGCAAATGCGGCACCGATTGCAAGTTTCTTGAACATGTTTCCGGTCCCTCTTCTTACTCGGCCGGCGTGGCGTCGGCGTCAGCCTTGCCATAATGCGCGTTGAAGTCTTCTTCGATGGTTTCCGGCTGCGCTTCGGGTTTTTCGATAACACCCAGGATCGGCAGGATCACGAAGAAATAGGCGAACCAGTAGGCGGACGCGATCAGCGAGAAGGTTGCGTAAGGCTCTTCCGCGGGCATCGCACCCAGCCACATCAGGGCGAAGAAGTCGATGATCAGCAGGTAGAACCACCATTTGAACATCGGGCGGTACTTGCCCGAACGCACGGTCGACGTGTCCAGCCAGGGTGCCAGAGCCATTGCCAGGATCGCACCGAACATCGCAATCACACCAAAGAACTTGGCGTCGACGATACCGCCGGTGATGAAGCTGGCGAACTGAACAACCCAGACCTCACCAGTGAACGCACGCAGGATCGCGTAGAACGGCAGGAAGTACCATTCGGGAACGATGTGCGCAGGCGTAACCAGCGGGTTGGCTTCGATGTAGTTGTCCGGGTGGCCCAGGTAGTTCGGCATGAAACCGACAATCGCCCAGAAGATTACCAGGATCACTGCCAGCGCAAACAGGTCCTTGATCACGAAGTAGGGCCAGAACGGCAGCGTGTCTTTCTCTGCCTCGGCCTTCGAGCCACGACGCACCTCAACACCCGTGGGGTTGTTGTTTCCGGTGGTGTGGAAGGCCCAGATGTGCACGATGACCAGCGCCGCGATGATGAATGGCAGCAGGTAGTGCAGCGAGAAGAAGCGGTTCAGCGTGGCGTTGTCCACGGCGGGTCCGCCCAGCAGCCAGGTCTGGATCGCATCGCCAATGAACGGGATCGCGCCAAACAGGCCGGTGATCACGGTCGCACCCCAGAAGGACATCTGACCCCAGGGCAGAACGTAGCCCATGAAGGCAGTGCCCATCATCATCAGGTAGATCAGCATACCGATGATCCACGTGATCTCACGCGGGGCTTTGTACGAGCCATAGAACAGGCCGCGGAACATGTGAATGTAGACCGCAACAAAGAACAGCGACGCGCCGTTCATATGCAGATAGCGGATAAAGTAGCCGCCATTCACGTTGCGCATGATGTGTTCGACGCTGGCAAAGGCCAGATCGACATGCGGAGTATAGTGCATCACCAGGATGATGCCGGTGACGATTTGCAGCGCCAGGCAGAACGCCAGAACGATGCCCCAGATCCACCACCAGTTCAGGTTCTTGGGGGTCGGGATCATGAGGGTGTCATACAGCAGGCCGACGATGGGAAGGCGGCTGTTCAGCCACTTTTCGCCGTTTGTCTTCGGCTCATAGTGATCGTGGGGAATTCCGGACATCTGGGTCTCCCTTAGCCGAGTCTGATGGTGGAGTTATCCGTCCACTCCGCAGGCGGAACGGGCAGGTTTTCAGGCGCGGGGCCTTTGCGGATACGACCGGCAAGGTCATAGTGCGAACCGTGGCAGGGGCAGAACCAGCCGCCAAAATCGCCGGCATCACCCAAAGGCACGCAACCCAGATGGGTGCAGACGCCCATCTGAACGATCCATGCGCCCGGTGCTTCGCCTTCAGGCGAAGGCATAACGCGGTTGGCGTCGGTTGCCGGCGCATCAGCGTTCAGGTTGAAGTTGCGGGCCAGCGGATCCGGCAGTGCGTCAACGCCTTCGGCGTCCTGCTCCTGCGCTTCCTGGATCTCGGTACCGGTGCGGTGACGGATGAACACGGGCTTGCCCAGCCACTTGACTGTCAGCTGCGTACCCGGCTCAACCCCGCTGACATCCACGCGGATCGAGGACAGCGCCTGAACGTCTGCCGATGGGTTCATTTGGTTGACCAGGGGCCAGACGGCCGCCCCCGTTGCAACGACACCTGCGCCGCCAGCGACGTAGTAGAGGAAATCTCTGCGGGTGCCTTCGTGGTCTTCTGCGTGGGACACGAGGTTTTCTCCGATTCCGACGCCCGGGTGGACCGGGCAAACATGCATCAGCACCGCATCAAATACGGCGTCTCATCGCGGCTATCTATCCGGGAGAAAACGGTTCGTCCAGCGGTCATAGGCGCGCACTACGCCGCATCTGGGCATTCATGTCACAACGAAGGGGCATTTTTTCAAGATATCAGTGGGGTTAAGCAGGGAAATTTGCCGATCACCGCGGATCGGGCGCAACGTGATTCGGGGTCACATATCGAAACGGGGAACCTGTCCTGATGCTGACACCAGACGTGCCACAAGGTCCCCGGTCTGCATACTCCTTACCAGATTTCGCCGCGCAAATTTCCACTTTAGGGGCCTCCACCGTCACGTAAATTTTGAGTTGAAAATACATATTTTTCAATAACATAGTTGTGACTGTTTTCGATTGCACTTTTAACGGGAATCCCGGAAGGGCGGGGGAAACCTCACCCGCAACAGGACGTTCTCTATGTCAAAGCTCTTTGCAACCGTCGTGACCCTGGCGCTGGCCGCTGCATCTCAGGCCACGGCCGCCGGCGATCCGGAAAAAGGCGAAAAACTCTACAACCGCTGTTCTTCTTGCCACGCAATCATCAAAGATGGCGAGGTTTTGGTCAAAGGCGGCATAAACGGCCCGAATCTCTTTGGTGTCATCGGCCGCGTTGCCGGAGCCGAAAATGATTATCGCTATGGCAGCGAGCGTCTGCCGATCGGTATGTTTACCGACGACATGATACGGGCGGGCGAGGAAGGGCTGGTTTGGACCGAAGAGAACATTTCTGCCTACTCCCAAGATCCGATCGGCTTCATCAGGGAGTATCTTAATGACGAAACCGCGCGTCCGAACATGAGCGTCAGGCTGAAAAAGGGCGCCGACGATATCGCGGCCTATCTGGCGACCTTCAGCGAATGACCGATCCGGCTGGTCATGTTCCCCGCATCAATGTGGCCAGCAATCCGGTCTCGCTGCCAAAACCATCCGCTTCAACGTAGTCGGCCGCAGTATGCCGCATCTTGTCGGCTTTGTTCTGATTCAGCTTCCAGGTGCCCTGAATGTCGTCCACCTGTATTCTGCACGGGACAATCATCCGCATCATGCGCTCCAACGCGTCCGAACTCATCTTTCCGGCGGTCCAGGGCGGCTTGGGCCGCAGGCGCTCTTCGTAGAAAGCGGATTGGCGATCCAGCAAATCCCGCAATTCAGAATGTGGCAGTACCCTGATCCGGCCTGTCAGGTGCACGGCGACATAGTTCCATGTTGGCACCTGGTCCTCGGCCTCGTACCAATCGGGTGAGATGTACCCGTCCGGCCCGGACACGGCGATCCGGGCAACACGCGGCTGTTTCAGTGCGTGCACAATCGGGTTCGATCGCACCAGATGCAGGTCGGCAACGGCCCCATCTTCGCTGATTAAGAAAGGCACATGGCTGAGCAACGGCGCCTGCTCCGTGGAAAGGGCCAGAACCCCGAACGCCCGTTCTCGGGCAAAGGCGATATGGCGCGCAGTGTCTTCAGCGCGGAAGGCAGGGTTCGGGTGCATGTCTATCCTCCTGCGAAATCTCTTGCAGAACCGCCCGCACCTTGGCAAGGTCCGCGCGTTCTCAGGGCGGGGCGGAATTCCCCACCGGCGGTATGCGGGCCACGACCCGCAAGCCCGCGAGCGGCCCCGGCGACCGGGGTGTCAGCAGATCTGGTGAGAGGCCAGAGCCGACGGTTACAGTCCGGATGAAAGAGAACGTGCTGGCGCGCCGCCAAACGGCGCGGCGGCTCGTGATCGCCTTGGGTGACGTGTCATGCCGGGCTGGCAGTGAAAAGTGGGAACCGGTTCTCGCGACAGCCAGTTGGCAACCAAACCGATAGGAGATCTTGATGACACACACCCGCTATGCATTCGTCAAAGCCAACTGGCATTCGGACATCGTTGACCGTGCGCTCGATGGTTTTCTGGAACTGATCCCTGCCGATCAGGTCGATGTTTTCGACGTGCCGGGCGCGTTCGAGATGCCTCTGCTGGCCCGCGATCTGGCCCAAACCGGGCGCTACGCCGCTGTTGCCTGCGCCGCCTTTGTCGTGGATGGCGGCATCTACCGGCATGATTTCGTGGCGCAGGCCGTGGTCGACGGGCTGATGCGCGCCGGAATGGACACGGGCGTTCCGGTCCTGTCGGTTTCGCTCACGCCGCACCAGTATCAGGAAACCGATCACCACAACGCCATCTATCGTGCGCATTTCGTTCAAAAAGGGCGCGAAGCCGCACAGGCCGCTCTCAAGATCACCGAATCCCGTGCAGAGATTGCGCAAGTCGCCTGAACTTCATCTTTTCAAAAATACTCAAAACGCGCTGCCCATCGGGTAGCACCGCCCGGACCAATCAGCAAATCCGCTTGAGGCCGGGCCCCGCGACCGCTAATCACATCGCGCAAAGGAGCACGCCTCATGTCGATGAACAGCTTTGGCCATCTTTTCCGCGTCACCACCTGGGGTGAAAGCCACGGACCCGCTTTGGGTGCGACCGTCGATGGCTGCCCGCCGGGCGTCGCGATTGACGAGGCGATGATCCAGCACTGGCTGGACAAGCGCAAACCGGGGCAGAACAAGTTCACCACCCAGCGGCGTGAACCGGATCAGGTGAAAATCCTCTCGGGTGTGTTCGAAGGCCAGACCACCGGGACCCCCGTGCAGCTGATGATCGAAAACACCGATCAGCGCTCGAAAGATTACGGCGACATCATGGACAAGTTCCGCCCGGGCCACGCCGATATCACCTACTGGCAGAAATACGGCATCCGCGATTATCGCGGTGGCGGGCGCAGTTCGGCCCGCGAAACGGCCTCTCGTGTTGCGGCCGGAGGTCTGGCGCGTGAGGCGATCAAACAGATTGCCCCCAATGTTCAGATCACCGGTTACATGACGCAGATCGGACCCCACAAGATTAATCGTGACAATTTCGACTGGTCCCAGATCGAACAAAATCCGTTCTGGACCCCGGATGCGCACGCGGCCGAGGGTTGGGCGGCTTTTCTGGACGATCTGCGCAAATCCGGAAACTCGGTTGGTGCCGTGGTCGAAGTGGTCGCGCGCGGCGTTCCTGCCGGTCTTGGTGCGCCGGTTTATGCCAAGTTAGACACTGATCTGGCCGCCGCGATGATGTCGATCAATGCGGTCAAGGGCGTCGAGATCGGCGAGGGCATGGCCGCGGCGGAACTGACCGGAGAGGCCAATGCAGATGAGATCTTCATGGGCCAGAACGGCCCGCAATACAGTTCGAACCACGCGGGCGGTATTCTCGGCGGTATCTCGACCGGACAGGATATTGTTGTCCGTTTCGCGGTCAAGCCGACCTCGTCCATCCTGACCACTCGCAAAACGATCACCAAATCCGGGGAAGAGACCGAAATCATCACAAAAGGCCGCCATGACCCCTGCGTCGGCATTCGCGCTGTCCCGGTAGGCGAGGCGATGATGGCATGCGTGATCCTCGACCACCTGCTGCTGCACCGCGGCCAGATCGGAGAGAACCGTGGACGGATCGGCTGATCTGCGTACGCGCCTGCGCGGCATCGTTGCGCAGCGGATGGAGACCGACCCTGCCCATGATCTGGCCCATCTGGACCGGGTCTGGGTGAATGCGCAGGCCATCGCGGATCGCGAAACGGATATGGCCGTGCTTCTGGCCGCAAGCTATCTGCATGATTTGGTGAACCTGCCAAAAGATGACCCTTGCCGGCATCTGGCCTCGCGCCGGTCCGCCACGGAATCAGAGACTGTTCTGAGGGAATTGGGCTATCGCCCGGATCAAATCCGCGCCATTCAGCACGCAATTGAATCCCACAGCTTTTCGGCCAACATCACGCCTGAAACGGATGAGGCCCGTATTCTGCGGGATGCCGACCGGCTGGATGCGTTGGGCGCGATCGGCGTAGCCCGCAACTTTTCTGTTTCGGGCGCGTTGGGGCGGTCGCTTTATGACCCGGCCGATCCGTTTGCAGAACACCGGCCTCTGGATGACCTGCACTTCTCGGTCGACCATTGGAAAGTCAAGCTTCTCAGCCTGCCGAACGACATGCTGACCGAGACCGGAAAACAGATCGCACAGCAGCGGATCGGTCGGATGATCCGTTTTCTTGAAGAATTCGCGGAAGAGATCGGCAGTACCTTGCCACCAAGCTGGACAGACCGCTGATTCCAGCCGTTGATCTTTGCGCCGCAAAGGCGCAGGGTCGCGCCGATGGCAAAACCCTTAACATCGCATCGACCCGTACTGGCCGTGGCGCTGAAACTCAGCGCCCTTTTTCTGTTCACCTCGATGTCGGCGCTGGTCAAGGCATTGTCCGAAGATTTTCCTCCGGGTGAGCTGGTTTTTTTTCGGTCGCTCTTTGCCATTCCGGTCATCATCATCTGGCTGGTATCGCGTGGGGAACTGGCGCAGGGCTTCGTGGTCAAAAAGCCGATGGGTCACTTCTGGCGCGGTGTTCTGGGCACGACCGCAATGGGTTTGACTTTCACTGGGCTCAGCCTGCTGCCGCTGCCCGAAGTGACTGCCATTGGCTACGCGACCCCGATTTTTACCCTGGTTCTCGCAGCGGTCATGTTGGGCGAACGTATCCGTTTGATCCGCATTGGTGCTGTCGTTCTGGGCCTTTTGGGTGTTCTGATCATGCTGTGGCCGCGGCTTGGCAGCACCGAACTGGAACTGGCAGCCACAATTGGTGCGCTTTGCGTGCTGGGCGCAACAATCGCGCGGGCCTTTGTGCAGATTCACATCCGGCAATTGGTTCAGGTGGACCATCCGGCAGCGATTGTTTTCTACTTTTCGGTTACGGCGACCGCCCTGTCCGGGCTGACGGTATTCTGGGGCTGGGCCGTGCCGACATGGGAGCAACTGGCGATACTGATTGCGATGGGACTGACCGGGGGGGTCGCGCAAATCCTGGTGACGTCCTCGTACCGGTTTGGACAGGCCTCGATGCTTGCCCCATATGACTACACGACCATGTTGTTTGCCATCGGCATCGGCTATGTCTGGTTCGATGAGCTGCCAACGCTGGCCATTCTGCTTGGGGCAGTTCTGGTCATCGCCGGCAATGCGGTGGTGATCTGGCGCGAGCATCAACTGGGGCTGGAGCGCGGCAAGGCCAGATCTGTCACGGACCCCAAAGCGTGACTTTACCTTTCGCCATCTTTCCCTAGTTTGGGCGCGACAAACAACGAGGTTTCCCGATGAGTGACGCACAGGATCACAAGGAAAAGATGCAAAAGGTGCAGGCTGAGCACCGTAAGAAGGTTTCCGAGGCGGTCGATCCCGAACGCGGCCTGGTTCTGATCAACACAGGCAAGGGCAAAGGCAAATCCTCGGCCGCATTTGGTGTCGTGATCAGGGCGCTGGGCTGGGGTCAGCAGGTTGCCGTTGTACAGTTCATCAAGGGCAAATGGAAAACCGGTGAACGGCGCTTTTTTGAAGAGCGCGATCTGGTGACGTGGCACACCATGGGCGAAGGTTTCACCTGGGATACACAGGACAAGGAACGCGATATCGCCGCCGCAAACGCCGCTTTCGACAAAGCGTGCAAGCTGATGAGCAGCGGAGATTATGATCTGGTCGTGCTGGACGAGATCAACATCGCATTGCGCTATGAGTACCTTTCGGTCGAACAGGTGATCGACGGGCTGAAGAACCGGTCAGGGCGTACCAGCGTCTTTCTGACAGGTCGCGACGCGCCTCAAGCGCTGCGGGACTACGCCGATCTGGTCACGGAAATGACCGTGGAAAAACACCCGTTTCAGGCCGGTATCAAGGCCCAGCGCGGCGTCGATTTCTGATATCGGGCTGATTCATTGATCGTTCATCGGGCCGCTTCGCGCGGCTCGGGCTTCAAACACACGGCGCACTGACTCGCGTAGACGAGCCGGCTCTTCTTTGAAAATTCGGGTGTCTGCATCTTTGCTGATTGGCCCGTTCTGATCGAGATAGGCGGCATAATCTTCATTGCGGCCACACCCGCAGGAGGTCGCAGCCTTGTGTTTGGACATGAGTTCATCAAACGGGCGACACATCCCAAACCTCTCATAGTCGTTTTCGGGGCGGTGGCGTGCCGTCACCTTGTGCCGCGCTAAGCTCGCAGACCGCCCCGAAACCTGATGCCGAAACAGATGCATCTGGCGCCTCTTGATATTCTGACTGTTTTAGTCGGAATGCTCAAGTCTGAAATTGCACTCAGGCGGTGACGCCTTGCTCGGGCGCGCTGAGTGAAATGACAACAACTACGGCCGCACCGTTCAGCCAGTAAAAGACCGCGTCCAGCCCGGTGAAACCAAAAAGGCTGGGTGCCAGCAGAAAGGTGATCCCGACAATCAGGTCCACCGTGAGATGGAGCTTGTAGGGCAGGACCCGCCAGATCCCAAGGTGATGATCGGTCAGAACGGTCAGAACAAATGCGGCGACGCCTGTTGTGACTGACAGCCACAAGGCCATCGGGTTTGATTGACCCAATCCCAGAACAAAAGGCAGGATCATAAGGGCCAGGGCGACCGGGTAATCAAGATAGGCGTGCACGGTGCGCGTTACGAAACGAAGAGACATGATGTTTCCTTTCCTTGCTTGGAGTAGCCCCAAGATAAGGGTGCAAGTCGGGACGCATTAGCTCTTGGCGTTCGCAATTCTTTGCAGATCGTTCAACAGATCGAGGTATTAGTTCATCGCCCGATAGGCCGCGGGGGACAGGCCGATCTGTTTTTTGAAAACGCGGGAAAACGCAGCCTCCGAGGCGTAACCCACTTCGGCGGCGGCATCAGCGACGTTCCAGCGGCTTTCGGTCAGGCCATGGCAGGCAATCTGCATGCGCCAGTTGGTCAAATACTGCATGGGTGTCGTTCCCATCTTCTCGGCAAACAACTGTGCGAATGCCGTGCGCGACATTCCTGCCTCGCGGGCCAGTGTCTCCACGCTCCACTCCTGTGCGGGGGCGCGGTGAAACGCGGTAAGCGCGCGCGAAACCCGCTGGTCGGCAAATCCCGCCAGGGCGGTGTTACTGGGGCTTAGGTGTTCCAGATAGGCACGAATTGCCTGTGCAAACAGGACCTCGGACAGTTTCAGCGCGATCAGGTCACCCCCGATCCGGGCCCCGCTCACTTCCGAGCCGATCATGCGCAGGGTAGCCTCGATCCAGGCGCCCGCCTCTTCGCCGTAATTTTCGATCAGAATATAGGGCGGCAGCCGGTCGATCAGCATATGTCCTGTTCCGCGTCGCCCCGGTGGCCCGGTGAAAGAGAAATGCCCGCAGATCAGCTGGGTGTCGCGATCTTTGGCCTCTCCCCCATAGACCAGAACACCGTCACCCTGATAGCCGGACTGCTGCAGCACCTGCTCCAGTGGCAACGCATCGAATGGTCTGACCTCGTTGCACAACAACGCATGGGCCGCACCATGCGGAACAAGGATCAAATCCCCTTGTTTGAGACGCAATGTGTCTCCGGTTGAGGACACATGAACCTTCAATTCCCCGCGTTGCACGAAATGGAACCGAGCCACGTTTTCAAAGGCCGGAACCTGAATTCCAAAAGGGGGCGTAAAGGATGTCCGGAAATAGAACGTCCCGCGCAGGGACAGGCGCGTGAGGATATCGCTGAGCAGGTCCAACATGACTGTAATCTACACATCCTTGCGTAATCGTCCATCCGGCTGAACGTTCAGCAAGGAAATCCGGACAACCTGCAAAGAAAAACCCCCGCCAAAAGCAAGGGTTTCAATGGTTTTCGGGCTCTGGATTAGGCGCGGACGAGGGCTTCGTAGTCTGCCGCGATTTCGCGGGTCAGATCGCCAACTTCGAACGTATAGTTGCCGATCTGCCCAACCGGGGTGACCTCAGCAGCGGTGCCGGTCAGCCAGCATTGCTCGAAATCGGCCATCTCTTCGGGTTTGATCCGCCGCTCATGCACGGTGATGCCTTTGTCCTTCAGCATCTGAATGACCGTTTGGCGGGTGATGCCGTTCAGGAAGCAGTCGGCCAACGGTGTGTGAACCTCGCCATCCTTGACGAAGAACACGTTGGCGCCGGTTGCCTCGGCCACAAACCCACGCCAATCCATGAACAGGGCGTCCGAGCAGCCTTTCGCTTCGGCCTTGTGTTTCGAGATCGTGCAGATCATGTAGAGGCCCGCCGCCTTGGCGTGAACCGGTATGGTTTCCGGGCTGGGCCGCTTCCATTCGGCGATGTCCAACTTGGCGCCCTGCATCTTGGCGTCGCCATAATATGCGCCCCAGGGCCAGACCGCGACAGCCATCCGCACCGGGTTTCTGGCCGAAGCCACACCCATATCGTCACCCGAACCGCGCCAGACCAGTGCGCGTACATAGGCATCCTGAAGACCGCTGGCTTTCAGCGCCTCTTCCTTGGCGGCTTCGATCTGATCGACGTCATAAGGCATGGGCATGTCCAGTGCCTCGGCCGAGGCGATCAGACGTTTCGAATGCTCGCGACTTTTGAAAATTTTGCCGTTATACGCCCGTTCGCCTTCGAATACGGACGAGGCATAATGCATCGCGTGGGTCAGAATATGCACATTGGCCTCGCGCCAGGGTACAAGTTTGCCATCCAACCAGATGACACCGTCACGATCGTCATATCCCGCCATGCGAACCTCCTGAGCCGGTAATTGTTTCCGATTGTTGCGCAAGTTTTGCCTGAAATGGACATGAAATTGCGCAAAAACTGGGAATCGATTCCTGTGTGCACTTGGAATGTCAATATCACTGACATAAAGTCAACCCGAGTAACGAATGAGGCGCAATATGTCCGACACCCGCCCGGCTCAGGTCTTTGGTGGAGAAAGCCTGCTGTTTCTGACTGACGAGCAGTTGCGGCAGGGGATCGAGGCGATGTTCTTTGCGTATCGCGGCTTTACCGCCGATCCGGATCGCATTCTGGCGCAGATGGCCTATGGCCGTGCGCATCACAGGGCCATCCATTTCATCAACCGCGCGCCGGGGACAACGGTCAATAATCTGCTGGCCATTCTGGGGGTGACAAAACAGTCTCTGAACAGGGTCTTACGCACTTTGATCGAAGACGGTTTGGTGGAAAGCCGGGTCGGAACAGTGGACAAACGGGAACGACACCTATTTCTGACAGACAGTGGCAGGGCACTGGAGGCGACGCTGTCCGAGGCGCAGCGCGTTCGGATGCGCGCGGCTTACAAGGAAGCCGGACCCGAGGCGGTCTCGGGTTTTCGCAAAGTGCTTGAAGCGATGATGGATGCTGATATGCGTCATGCATATACGAAATTGCGGGATACGACTTCATGAGCGAAATGGACGCCCATCTGCTGATCGTCGATGATGACGAGCGCATTCGTGATCTCCTCAAGAAATTCCTGATGCGTAGCGGATTTCTGGTCACAGCGGCCCGGGATGCGGCGCACGCCCGGCGGGTGCTGTCCGGACTGGACTTTGACCTGATCGTTCTGGATGTGATGATGCCCGGCGAGGACGGCGTCAGCCTGACGCGGTCCCTGCGCGAAACTCATGCGACACCGATCCTTCTGTTGACGGCAAAGGGTGAGACCGAGCATCGGATTTCCGGGCTGGAAGCGGGCGCGGACGACTACCTGTCCAAACCCTTTGAGCCCAAGGAACTGCTGCTGCGGATCAACGCGATCCTGAGGCGGATGCCAGACACGCCTGCACAGGACAGCGCAACCAAGATTTTGCATCTTGGACCCATTCGGTACGATATCGAGCGCGGAGAGATGTGGCAGGGCGAGAACCCGGTACGGCTGACGGCGACGGAAAGCCAGTTGATGAAGATTTTTTCGGCCCAGCCGGGTGAACCGATCAGCCGCGCCAAACTTGTCGAGGATTTGGGCCGGGACAAAGGCCAGGCACAGGAGCGGGCGGTGGATGTGCAGATCACCCGCCTGCGCCGCAAGATCGAACAGGACCCGAAGCAACCGCGCTATCTTCAGACAGTGCGCGGGGCCGGGTACATGCTGGCGCCGGACTGAGAGGTGCCGCTGCGCGGCGACTTCAAGCCTTCGGCGAGGATATTTTTAGCCAGATGAAGAAGGGATCCCCATGAAAACAGCCCTTTTGACCCACGCGGATTGCCTTGGGCATGTAACACCCGACGGGCACCCCGAACGTGTCGCACGGCTGGAGCATATTCTGCATGCGCTTGAACCCCTGGACCTGAATCGGGTGACCGCCCCATTGGCGGCGGATGACGATCTTTTGCGCATACACCCGCAAAGCTACATCAGCGACCTGCGCAAAATGCGCCCCGTCGACGGATTTGCCCAGATTGACGGGGACACGTTCCTGTCTCCGGGTTCGATCGACGCTGCCTATCGCGCCGCCGGTGCGGTTGTTCGGGCCGTGGACATGGTTTTGGGGGGAGACGCCGGAAATGCCTTCTGCGCCATCCGACCCCCGGGGCATCATGCCGAAACTGACACGGCCATGGGGTTCTGCCTGTTCGGCAATGCTGCGCTGGCGGCCAAACATGCGCTGGACCATCATGGTCTTGGCCGGGTGGCGGTGGTGGATTTTGATGTACATCACGGCAACGGTACACAGGATTTGCTTTGGGACGAGCGGCGCGCGTTGCTGATCACCAGCCAACAGATGCCATTGTGGCCCGGATCGGGTCGTCCGGATGAGACCGGCGCCTTCGAGACAATCCTGAATATTCCGCTGGCGCCCGGTACGGGTGGCCCTGAAATGCGCAGGGCCTACGAAACGCAAGCCTTTCCGCGTTTGCGTGCATTCAAGCCGGAACTGATCATTATCTCGGCCGGGTTCGACGCGCATCAGAACGATCCCCTGGCCAATCTCAACTGGTCGACCGGCGACTTCGCCTGGATCACGGCCGAACTGTGCAGGATCGCCGATGAGGTTTGCGGCGGCCGCATCGTCTCGACTCTGGAAGGCGGATATGATCTGAACGCACTGGCCGAGGCGACACGCGCCCATGTGGAAGAACTGATGAAGGCAGCACGATGACCGATACCCCAGTTGAGCAGATGACTTTCGAACAGGCGATGAAAGAGCTTGAGGCCGTGGTCGGCCAGCTGGAGCGCGGCGACGTGGCGCTGGACCAATCCATCGCGCTGTATGAGCGTGGCGCGCAGCTAAAGAAACGCTGCGAGGACGAGCTGAAGCGGGCCGAGGAAAAGGTGGCTGCGATCACTTTGGACGCCGACGGGCAGCCGACCGGGACGACCTCTGTCGAAGGTCTGTAGATGTTTCAGGACATTCTAGCGCAGGATGCCGCGCGGATTCAGCACCAGTTCGATCTGGTGCTGGGGGCGCTGGACGATCTGGATGTGACCCGGGCGATGGCCTATGCCACCGAGGGCGGAAAGCGCCTGCGCGGGTTCCTGGTACTGGAAAGCGCACGGTTACATGGAATTGACGCCGCGCAGGCGATCTGGCCCGCAACAGGGATCGAGGCGTTGCACGCTTATTCGCTCGTCCATGACGATCTGCCTTGCATGGACAACGATGATATGCGCCGAGGTCGCCCGACAGTGCACGTGAAATGGGACGAAGGCACTGCCCTTTTGACCGGCGATGCCTTGCAGACGCTGGCATTTGAGTTGTGCTCCCTACCCGAGGTCGGAACCGCCGAAGTGCGCGCGGAACTGGCCGTGACATTGGCCAAGGCGAGTGGGGCGCAGGGGATGGTGCTGGGTCAGGCGCTGGATATTGCGGCGGAAACGGCGGAAACGCCGCTGACACTGGATGAAATCACGCTCCTGCAGGCGGGCAAAACCGGCGCACTGATCGAATGGTCCGCCTGTGCGGGTGCGCGCCTGGCGCAGATCGACCCGGAGCCGATGCGCCAATATGCCCGTGCCCTTGGACTTGCCTTCCAGATTGCTGATGACATCTTGGATGTAGAAGGTGACGCCGAAAAAGCCGGTAAGCGCCTGCAAAAGGATGCGGCGGCCGGAAAGGCGACCTTTGTCTCGCTGCTGGGTCTGGACGCGGCCAAGGCTCGTGCCGTGGACCTGGCAAATCAGGCCTGTGCCGCTCTGGATGGGTATGGACCGCAGGCAGAAACCTTGAAGGACGCCGCCCGCTTCGTTATTGCCCGGGACAGCTAAGCCAGGAACGCGCAAAATGTCTGACCGCCCAAATACGCCCCTGCTGGACCTTGTGAACCGCCCTGCGGACCTCAGACGGTTCTCGGACGCGCAGTTGCATCAGGTAGCGCAGGAGCTGCGGGCTGAGACGATTTCGGCGGTTTCCGTCACCGGCGGGCATCTGGGTGCGGGATTGGGCGTGGTCGAACTGACCACGGCGTTGCATGCGGTTTTCGAAACACCGCGCGACAAGATCATCTGGGACGTCGGCCATCAGTGCTATCCGCACAAGATTTTGACCGAACGCCGCGACCGAATCCGGACCCTGCGCCAGAAAGATGGCCTGAGCGGGTTCACCAAGCGCAGCGAAAGCCCATATGACCCCTTTGGCGCGGCGCATTCCAGTACGTCGATCAGTGCGGCGCTGGGCTTTGCCGTGGCGCGCGATCTGGGCGGAGTAACACCCGAAGGTCTGGGTGACGCGATTGCCGTGATCGGCGACGGTTCGATGTCTGCGGGCATGGCCTTTGAGGCGATGAACAACGCCGGCCATCTGAAGAAACGCCTGATCGTCATTCTGAACGACAATGAGATGAGCATTGCGCCACCGGTTGGTGCGCTCTCCAACTATCTGTCGCGAATTTACGCTGAAGAACCGTTCCACGATCTGAAAGCTGCCGCCAAAGGCGCGGTCTCGCTGCTGCCGGAACCGTTCCGTGAAGGCGCAAAGCGCGCCAAGGAGATGCTGAAGGGGATGGCCGTAGGGGGCACGCTGTTCGAAGAACTGGGCTTTTCCTATGTGGGACCGATCGACGGGCATGACATGGACCAGTTGCTGCCGGTGCTGCGCACCGTCAAGGCGCGGGCAACCGGGCCGATCCTGATCCATGTGTTGACCAAGAAGGGCAAAGGTTTCGCCCCGGCCGAACAAGCCCGCGACAGGGGCCACGCGACGGCGAAATTCGATGTGGTGACGGGCGAACAGAAAAAGGCACCATCCAACGCGCCGTCTTACACTTCGGTTTTCGGCAAAACGCTTGTGGAAGAGGCCGCGCGTGACGACAAGATCGTCGCGGTCACAGCCGCAATGCCGGATGGTACGGGCCTGAACCTGTTTGCCGAACGCTACCCATCGCGCTGTTTTGACGTGGCGATTGCCGAACAACACGGGGTAACATTTGCCGCCGCACTGGCTGCAGGCGGGATGAAACCGTTCTGCGCGATGTACTCAACCT
This sequence comes from Ruegeria sp. AB8, assembly GCF_056542605.1. Lineage (NCBI taxonomy): Bacteria > Pseudomonadati > Pseudomonadota > Alphaproteobacteria > Rhodobacterales > Roseobacteraceae > Ruegeria > Ruegeria sp. AB8. Next base: position 28,690 of record NZ_JBQGAB010000026.1, on the reverse strand, counting down.
TTTTGCAGCGCGGGTATGATCAGGTTGTTCATGATGTTGCCATACAGCGGTTGCCGGTGCGATTTGCAATCGATCGCGCCGGGCTGGTGGGCGCGGATGGCGCGACGCATGCCGGTTCGTTTGACATCGCTTATCTGGCCAATCTGCCGGGCATGGTGGTGATGGCCGCCGCTGACGAGGCGGAATTGATGCATATGGTTGCGACTGCCGCAGCCCATGACGACGGCCCTATCGCGTTCCGCTATCCGCGTGGCGAAGGTGTTGGCGTTGAACTGCCGGAAAGCGGTGAAGTTCTGGAAATCGGCAAGGGACGCATGATCCGGAAGGGTGCGCGCGTGGCGTTGCTGTCGTTTGGCACGCGCCTGGCCGAGGTGGAGAAGGCGGCAGAATCCCTGACAGCCAAGGGGATTTCGCCGACTATTGCCGATGCCCGCTTTGCCAAACCGCTGGATCGGGACCTGATCCTGTCGCTGGCTGAGGATCACGAGGCCCTGATAACCATCGAAGAAGGCGCAGTCGGCGGGTTCGGCAGCCACGTTGCGCAACTGCTGTCGGACGAAGGGGTGTTCGACCACGGCCTCAGGTATCGCTCGATGGTTTTGCCTGACACGTTCATCGATCAGGCCAACCCGGCGGATATGTATGCCGAGGCCGGAATGAATGCCGAGCATATCGAAGCAAAAGTACTGGATGTGCTGGGTATCGCGACAATCGGCGAAAAACGCGCCTGATTTCAGTGGGCGGTTTTTAGGCCAGATCCCCGGTTTTTTACGCTTTCTGCAAAATGGCCGCAGTCATCTGTTTGACGGCGGCCATTCTCTTTTGTTTTGCAATCAGAACTCTGATCAGATCAGGAATGCATCTTCTTCCAGAGGATCAAAGACTTCCAGTTCATCCTCCGAATGGTGATCAAGGCTGTCACCGTGCTCTGGCTGAGTTTTCGAAATGTTTCGTGCGGCAAGTTCGCCATCTGTCTCGAAGAAAGGCTCCGTTTCTTCGGCGTCTTCGAGTTCCGCGACGAAGATCAGATTGTCCGTATCTTCCTCATCGACGGCCAGAAGCAGATCGGCGACAAATTGGTTTGCAACAGGACCCAGAGCATCGGGGTGGGCCAGTTTCGGTTGGGCAAATCCGACTGTTCCGCTGCCGTCAAAATCCCACTGGTAAAAGACTTCGACGGCGACAACATCAGGAACCGCGGCACCGCTCGTATATTGACCTGAACCATCCAGCGTCCATTCTGCATAGCTGCCATCGGTGTTTTTCCACAAAAGCCTGTAACCGCCACCAGAGGCTTCGACATGAATGGCGTTCCATCCGCTCAAGCTGCCGGGGCCCATATTCGCGCCGTTCAACGACACCGCAATGGTTCCGTTGATCATGTACATACCTTGTGTCGAAGCCCCCAGATTCGTCGAACCGACTGTTTCGATGGAGTTTATCGTGTGCCCTGTGGTGCCATCACCGTTAATGTCAGCCCCATAGAGGGTCTCAAGATCAACGACGTTGCCAACGCCGCCGCCAGAAGTGAACTGGCCCGCGCTGTCTAATGTCCATTCTGAATAGCTACCATCCGTGTTTTTCCACAAAAGCCTGTAACCACCACCAGAGGCCTCGACATGAATTGCGTTCCATCCGCTCAAACTGTCAGGGCCGATATTCGCGCCGTTCAACGAAACCGCAATGGTTCCGTTGATCATGTACATACCTTGTGTCGAAGCCCCCAGATTCGTCGACCCGGCTATTTCGATGGAGTTTACCGTGTGCCCTGTTGTGCCATCACCGTTGATGTCGGCCCCATAGAAGGTCTCAAGACTAACGACGTTGCCTACAGCACCACCACCAGTGAACTGGCCCGCACTGTCCAATGTCCATTCGGCGTAACTGCCGTCACTGTTTTTCCACAGCAAACGATACTCGCCGCCTGACGCTTCGACCTGAACGGCATCCCAGCCGGCCAGACTACCAGGTGCAATTGTCGTGCCGTTCAAGGATACCGGGGTACTGCCATTAATAAGGTAAGAGCCCTGGGTCGAGGAGGATAGGGTTGTGGACCCGTTACTCTCAATAGGCGTCACCACATGTCCGGTAGTGCCGTCATTGTTGATATCGGCTCCATAAAAGCTTTCGACGTCAATGACGTTGGCTATTGCTGTTCCGTTGATAAACGCACCCGTCCCGTCCAGCGTCCATTCGGCATAGCTTCCGTCCGAGTTTTGCCACAGGATCCGATACCCGCCACCTGACGCTTCGGCTTGGATCGCAGACCAGCCGCCCAGCGTTCCCGGAACCACCGTTGCCCCATTCAGTGTCACGGTTGCAGTTCCGCCAATGACATAGCCGTTTTGTGTGGAAGCAACCAGGTTTACGAGGCCATCGCTCTCGACTGTGGTCGAGTCATGCCCAATCAGGTTGTCGTTGTTGAAATCAACGCCATAGACGTTCTCAAGACTGACGATATTGTTGACTGCCGCTCCGCTGAGAAACTGTCCCTGGCGGTTGGTGGTCCATTCGGCGTAACTGCCGTCTGTGTTCTGCCAAAGTACGCGATAGCCGCCACCGCTGGCCTCAGTGTGAATGGCCTGCCAGCCGCCCAGCGTGTTCTGGCCGACCGCTTGTCCATTGTAGGTCAGCGCCACATTTGCGGATCCGCCATCCAGCACATAGATTCCTTGATTTGCATGTTGAAGCACCGTACCGACCGTCTCAATGTTCACGACACCCATCGCCGCTACTACCCCGGTGCTGTTAAGCGATTGCGCGCCATTCGAGAACTGAAACTGTTCCACGTCCGACGAAACAGAGAACGTTGCTCCGTTCGCGACGCTTTTGAATTCGTAGGTGCTGCCGTTCTGAATAAGCAGGTAACGGTCCATAGCGTCGACAAAACGGACCGTGTCGAAATTGCTTCCACCCGAAAACGAACCGTTGTTGCGTGTTACAATTGCCAGATCGTTTCCGGCACCACCGAGAACTGTGTCCGAGCCGGTTCCTGTAGCGACGTAGATTATGTCATTTCCATTGCCGCCAATGATTGTGTTGTCATTTGACCCGTTGGACAACGAATAAATCGTGTCATTCCCCCAGTTTCCGTTCAGAACGTTCTGCGCACTGTTTCCGACAAGCGTATCGTTTCCCGAGCCGCCGGTGGCGTTTTCGATCACAGCGCCCTGAGCGATCGTGAAACCGCCCCGAACGCCAGCGACGTTGGAGACTATTCCACCACCGGTTGCTGAGTAGTCTATCGTTGCTGCACGCAGATCGATGAGCGCGCCTGTACTACCGAGATGTTGGATCGTATCAATGCCACCTGTGTCCCAGATGGACTGATACCCTGTTCCGCTGACGTTGGCTGACGGCAGTGTATAGACGGTGTTGCCTGAGTTGTGCGTTGTATTTGCACCATAAAGTGCTTGCAGGGCTGCAATGTCCAATGCGCCCAACCCGGTCGACCCGCCATACTGCGCGTTTGAGAATAGATTACCGTTCACCTGTGTCCAACCGTCATTGTAGGACATGACAGTGTAGACGCCCTGATTCAGATTGTTTGTACCGTAGTCATTGAAGGGCGACGTCACCCCGCTCATGACAGTGGTAGACAGACCCCTGTCGTGCGGATGCCCGAGGCCTAGGGCATGGCCAATTTCATGCAAAATCGTCGTGAAGAAATAGGCACCCGGTGTGCCGTTGCCACCCGGCCCAGCCGTCCACCAGTTTGTGTTGAACGCCCCCTCTGACGGCCCATTGTGGGGGTAGTAATGGTATCCCAATGTGTTCGGGGAAAACCCCTGGCCAGTAAAGAAACTGCTCGGGGCGATATATTCAACAAGATCGGCGGCAAAGGCGTTGGCGGTTTCAACGAACTGGATGTTTGCAACCGATTCTATGACAGCCAGTGCCTGCTTGAACTCATTCTTATACGCGTTCGTCCAAAACGAAGTACCTGATTTGTCGAAGAAATCACCAAAATGATACGTAATCGTCGTGACGGTCGCCGGGTTTCCGTCACCGTAAGCTCTGTCACCTTGAATTGCGCTGAGGGGGGAGGATGACGGGGGTTGCGGCGGGAACGTAAGCATCTGAGGACCTCAAAGAAAATTTGTTTCAAAGCTGAATTCAGTTTCAAATTGTCATTTTCATGGCAATTGAAGATTGCGGATTCAAAAATATCTGAACAAATCGTTAAGTCCAGAACCTCCAAACGATGTGGGGCTGAATCGCACGTTCTGTACCCAGTATCCGAAAGCCCTGGAACTACCTAGTTTTCAGGAATTACCTTGTCTTTCATCGACTTGGCCAACCGCGTTGCGTCCGAATACTGGCCTGCTTATATTATTTGTCATCCGGCGCTTTTTTTGCGCACCTGTTCAATACTGCGACTTCAGCTTTCTGCGCGCTGTTGAACCGAAATGCGCGTCCTGTTGGCAAAAGCAACCAGTGACAGCATCACCGGAACTTCGACCAGAACCCCGACCACTGTCGCCAAGGCGGCGCCGGAATTGAGGCCGAAAAGGCTGATGGCGACGGCAACCGCCAGTTCGAAAAAATTCGAGGTTCCGATCATGGCGCAGGGTGCAGCGATGCGATGCGGAACTTTCAGCGCATAGGCCGCGCCATAGGCAAGCGCGAAGATACCATAGCTCTGAATCAGGATTGGAACAGCGATCAGCAAGATGACAAGCGGCTTCGAGAGGATCGTCTCTCCTTGCAGGCCGAAAAGGATGACGACGGTTGCGATCAGGCCCATGACCGACCACGGCTTGACACGCGCTGAAAAGGCGTCAATCGCCGCTTGCGAGCCCAGTTTGCGACGGGTGATCAGCCCGGCGATCAGGGGCAGGACCACGTACAGCACGGTTGCCAGAACCAGGGTTTGCCACGGCACCGAGATGTCCGTTACGCCCAGCAGAAAGGCAACAATTGGCGCGAAAGCCACGACCATGATGAGGTCATTTACCGACACCTGAACCAGCGTATAGGTCGCATCGCCCCGGGTCAGTTGAGACCAGACGAACACCATCGCCGTGCAGGGCGCCGCGCCAAGCAGGATAAGGCCCGCTGTGTATTGGGCGGCATCCTCGGGTTCGATCCACGGAGCAAAAACGTAATCGAAGAACAGGACCGCCAGCAGCGCCATGGTAAAGGGTTTAATCAGCCAGTTGACCGTCAGGGTAACGATCAGTCCGCGGGGCTGGCGTGCCACGCCCGCCACCGCGCCGAAATCGACGCCTACCATCATCGGATAAACCATCGCCCAGATCAGTACAGCCACCACAAGGTTGACACTGGCCACCTCGGCCGAGGCAATCAGCCCGACCAGTCCAGGCGCGGCAAGCCCGATCAGGACACCTGCGACCATGGCAAGGGCAACCCAGACGGACAGGTAGCGTTCAAAAATAGTCATGAGACAACCTCGGACGTCTGATCGATGAGTTTGCCGGATGTCAGAGCAGCAACGGCGACCATCACCGCCGCCGTTCCCAGAACCAGCGGCAGGCCTCCGACCTGATAGGTGAGGCCGGACAGGACGGTGCCGATCAGGCGGCCCGTCGCGTTGGCCATGTAATAAAACCCCACATCCATCGTGACCCGCTCCGAATGGGTGAAGGCCAGGATGAGGTAGGAGTGCAATGCGGAATTGACGGCGAAGATCGCGCCGAACGCCAGCAAGCCCAGAACCAGCGTTGCGGTCAGCCATGTCTCGGGACCCGAAGACAGCAGAACCGCCAGCGTTAGAGCCGCAGGAACGCAGAACAGGGCCACAGCCCAATTGCGTGCGGCTTGGATCAGGTCGCCCTCGCTGCGCTCTGCCGCGTGCAGTATTTTCGGCGCATTGGCCTGTACTGCCCCGTACAGGATCACCCACACAGCCATGAAGGTTCCGATCACGAAGAATGCGGCGCGGTTGCCTTGGTCAGTTCCGTCCGACAAAACCGCATAGAAATAGATCGGGATACCGACCACAAACCAGACGTCCCGCGCGCCGAACAGAAAGACGCGTGCCAACGACAGCCAGTTCACATTGGCGGATTTCGAGAAGACCTCGGAGAATTTTGCGCCTTTGCGTCCTTTGGGCAGGCCGGGCGGCATCAGAACGAAGACTGCGATCAGAATGATTGCAAGCACAATGGCCATGGCCAGCGTGGCCCACATAAAGCCCAGCGTCGCCAGCAACCCGGCCCCCAGCAGAAAACCCAACCCCTTCACCGCATTCTTCGATCCGGTGAGGATGGCGACCCAACGAAACAGCCCGTCGCCTTCGGCCGGCGCCAGCAGCTTCACAGCGGATTTTGAAGACATTTTGGCCAGATCCTTGGCGATCCCGCTCGCCCCCTGAATGATCATCACAAAGGCTACTTTGGTCGGAATGTCCCAGTTAGGGTCTAATTGCGTCAGGGCAAGCAGCGCCGCGACCTGCAAGCAAAGCCCCGCGTAAAGCGTTGATGCCAACCCGAACCGCGCCGCGACCCAGCCGGCCGCCAGGTTCGTGCCCATCCCGGCGACTTCATACAGGACGAACAGATATGCCAACTGCACCGGCGAGAACCCCATGGTATGAAAGTGCAGCAACACCAGCATACGCAAGGCTCCGTCGGTCAGCATAAAGGCCCAATAGGCCGCCGTGACCGCAATATAGGCCGACAGTCCTTCGGGTCGCTGGGTCACAGCGCGTTTCCAACCATCATTGCGACGTCCACCAGACGGTGTGCGTAACCCATTTCATTGTCGTACCACGCGTAGACCTTCACCTGCGTCCCGTTCACCACCATGGTCGACGGCGCATCGATGATCGAAGACCGTACGTCATTGGTGTAGTCGGTCGAAACCAGCGGCCGGGTTTCATAACCCAGAATACCTTTCAGCTCACCTTCGGCTGCAGATTTGAAGAATGCGTTGACTTCCTCGGCGGTGGTTTCAAGTTCCACTTCGAACACGCAATCGGTCAGCGAGGCGTTCAGCAGCGGCACCCGCACTGCATGGCCATTCAACCGCCCTTTCAGTTCCGGATAGATCAGCGTGATCGCCGTGGCCGATCCGGTGGTGGTTGGAATCAGCGAGTTCAGCGCGGACCGGGCGCGGCGCAGGTCTTTGGCGGGGCGGTCTACAATGGTCTGCGTGTTGGTCACGTCATGGATTGTCGTCATTGAACCGTGGCGGATGCCGAGGTTTTCGTGAATGACCTTCACAACCGGCGCCAAACAATTGGTGGTGCAGGAGGCCGCCGTCACGATGTGATGCGTGGCGGGGTCATAGGTGTCTTCGTTCACGCCCATGACGATATTGGCGGTGGGGCCGTCCTTGACCGGGGCCGAAACAACGACCTTCTTCACGCCCGCCTCAAAATACGGAGCCAGCTTGGCTTCGGTTTTGAATACGCCGGTGCAGTCGATCACCACATCGACACCGTCCAGTGGCAAGGCGTTCATGTCTTTGGTTCCGATGAAGGGCAGGCGCGTCCCGTTAACCGTGACGCTGTTCGCATCATGCGCAAATGTTGCGTCCCAGCGCCCGTGCACAGTGTCGAACTCCAGCAGATGCGCATGCATCGCCGGGTCGCCAACTGCGTCATTGATCCAGGCGATCCTGGCGCCCTTGTCCAGCAAAGGCTTCAGCGCCAGCTTTCCCATCCGGCCCAGGCCATTCACAGCATATGTCGTCATTTCATGTCCCCGGCGACATTCCTGCCGATGTCATCGACAGCAGATTGCAATGCGATCCGGTCGAGGCTTTCGACCGGCAACGATATAAAGGTTTCGATGCGCCGTTTGAGCGCGCCGTAAGCGTTCTGAAAGGCCAGCGCTTTTTCCGCGTCGGTGCCCTGCGCCTTGACAGGGTCGACCATGCCCCAATGGCCGCTGATCGGCTGGCCCTCCCAGGCCGGGCATTCCTCGTTGGCTGCCTGATTGCAGACGGTAAAGACAAAATCCATTTCCGGGGCGCCGGCCTCGAAGAACTCGGACATATGTTTGGAACGCAGAGCCGAAACGTCATGTCCCTTGTCCTTCAGAACCTGAACGGCGAACGGATTCAGTTCAGAGGTGGGCTGGGTTCCTGCGGAATAGACATTGAAACGATCCGGTCCAAGGGACCGCAGCAACGACTCCGCAAATATCGAGCGGGCGGAATTGCCGACACACAGAAACAATACGTTGTACTTGCGCTCGGTCTTGGCACCATCTCCTTTTGTGAAGGGCATGCAGATATCTGGCCGGCCACGGCAGCAATCGACGATCAGAAAGTCGAGCATGCGCTGCACGTTCGTCATTTCAACCGAATAGAGCAAAGAGGTTCCGGACCGCGTCTGCGACACCAGGCCCGACCGCTGCAGAGCGTTGAGGTAGTTGGACATCGTGCTGGGCTTGATGCCCAGTTCGGTTGCCAGCTCTCCTGCGGGCACAGTGTCGGGAAAACGCCGCATCAACATGCGGAAAACGGTTATCCGCTGCGGGTGCCCAAGGATCGACAACTGTTCTGTGATTCTTTCTGTCATATTTCATGAAATATTGAATTATAGATGGCGCGTCAATCGGGCGAAGGCTGTTTTTGGATATTCTTCAGGGACAGAAAAACTACATTTCCGCGTATGCGAAGCAGATCTGGATCCGATCTTCCAGCCAGTTTTCCGGAAGACTTCGCTCGTCTGGTTTTACTCTCAATTTAGTCGAGCACGTCAGCTCCGCAGGAGTATAGCTTTGGCAGTGGGTACAAGACTGCCGAGAGCGACCGATCCGCGCGTGCCCATTCAATTTTAGCTATCCAGAACACTTAAACGAAATAAATTTCACCACAGAAAATTTTTGTCAAAAATTATTGACGCCACCGGTGTATCACCCTTAGACAGGGAGTGTGCAATAAACATCACACGCAGAAATTTCTTGCACAGTTGGTGCTGAACGAACAATGCGCCGCAGTCGCAGGAGCATTCTGCAGGGAGGAAACCAATGAACATCAAGAAGGCAAACAGTATTATTGCGTCTGCCGCGTTGGCGGTTGCCGGGATTTCTGCCGCGCCAGCGCAGGCCGAAAGCATCATGTGCGAACCCGATGAGACATACATCATGAACGTGATGGTCTCGGGTCATCCCTATTGGGTACCGGTATACCAGGGCTTCAAACAGGCTGCCGAGGCGTTTGGTTGCAAAACCGTGTTCTCAGGCACGCCGGATTACGACATCACCAAGCAGATCGCCTCGTTCGAGCAGGATCTGGTGAAGCAGCCCGCAGGTGTTCTGTTGCACCCGATGCAGTCCGACCCGTTCATCGAGCCGATCAATCGCGCTGTCGACAATGGCACCGAGATCGTCACCTTTGCCGCCGACAGCCCAAGCTCAAAGCGCACCGGCTATATCACCTCGGACAACCATGCCGAGGCGAAGTTCGCGGCAGAAGAGATCGTCAAACAAGTAGGTGACAGCGCCGAATACGCGGTTCTCGAGAATCCGGGACAGTCAAACCACGATCTGCGCGTCACGTCGCTGATTGCATACATGGAAGACAATTATCCGAACATGAAACTGGTCGGACGTCAGGCCACGAACCAGGACAGCAATGCGGCCTATCGCGCGACAGCCTCGATCATTCAGGCCAATCCGAATGTGGCGGCGATCTGGATTCCCGAAGCGGGTTCTGCCGAAGGTGCGGTTGCGGCGAAACTGGAAGCCGGCTCGGACCTTCTGATCATGCACGCGGATGTGACGCCCACCACGTTGGAACACATCCGAGCGGGCAACATCCATATGTCGCTGAACCCAAACCAGGGTGTACAGGGCTTCATGGGCTTCATGGCGGTGCATCTGGCAAACCGGTCGGACATTTTCGATCCGTTCAACGATTGGCGGACCAGCGGTTTCAACCCGGTTCAGATTCCGTTCGTGGACAATGGCTTTGCAGTCATCACCCAGGACAATGCGGACAGCTTTGACCTGAACGTCTACATGGAAGGCCGCGATCCGGCCTGATCCGAGTACTCCCCGACGAGCCGCCCGCGCAGTTCCAAATCAGTTCGCGGGCGGTTCAGGACATCAACCAAAAATGAGACACCCGAACAGGTGGTGCAATGCAAGACGATGTGATCCTTCGGATATCGAACCTCAGCAAGTCTTTTGGCCCGGTCAAAGCACTGCGCGGGATCGACTTTGAACTCCGCAAAGGAGAAATCCACGCGATTGCAGGGGAAAACGGTGCAGGAAAATCGACACTGATGAACGTGATCGACGGGATTTTGCAACCGGACAGCGGTCAGATCGTTCTCGACGGCAAGCCGGTCAAAATCTCGTCACCCACGATGGCGCAGCAACTGGGTATCGGCTTTGTCCATCAGGAGATCGCTCTGTGCCCGGATGTGTCGGTGGCCGAGAACATCTTCATGGCCAAAACCAATATCAGCCGGTCATGGCTGATGGATTATAAGAAACTGGAGCGTGATGCGGTCGATGTGTTTCGCCAACTCAGCGACATCGATCCTTCGATTCTGGTTAAGAAACTTTCGATCTCCAACCAGCAACTGGTTGAGATTGCAAAGGCCCTGACGCTGGATTGCCGCATTCTGATCCTTGACGAGCCCACAGCCGCACTCACGGAATCCGAGGCTCGGACCCTGTTCGGGATCATGCGCAATCTGGCGGATCAGGGGATTTCCATCATCTATATCTCGCATCGAATGGTTGAGATCTTTGACAACTGCGACCGGGTTTCGGTGTTCCGGGATGGCCAGCACATCGTCACGCGGAATGTGGCCGACATACAGCCCGGTGACGTGGTGAATGCAATGGTCGGACGGGTGATCGATGACCTGTACCCCAAGAAGCAGGGTACCCCGTCAGACGAGGTGATCCTGGACGTGCGCAACCTGACCGAGGCGGCGCGATTCCGTGATGTATCGTTCACCCTGAACAAGGGTGAGATCCTGGGCATTGCAGGACTTATCGGTGCGGGCCGCAGCGAGATCGCAAGGGCAATCTGCAAGCTGGAAGGGGATGCGTCCGGGCAGGTTTGGCTGAATGGCGAAGAACTCAGGTTGCGCAACTATCAGGACAGTATCGCCAAGGGGATGGTGTACCTGTCCGAGGACCGCAAAGGCGATGGAGTTTTCCTTGAACTGCCAATCGCCGCCAACGTCTCGGCCCTGAAGCCTGAACAGGTGGCCAACGGACTTGGCCTGATCCAGCCCGCAGCGGAAACGGGCCAAGCCGAAGCGCTCGGGCGCAAGCTGAACCTGAAATGCGGATCGTTGAGCGACCCGGTGTCCTCGCTTTCGGGCGGAAATCAGCAAAAAGTGGCGCTTGCCAAGATGCTTTCGGTCAACCCGCGTCTGATCTTTCTGGATGAACCAACCCGCGGTGTCGACGTTGGCGCGAAGTCTGAAATCCACCGCATTCTGCGTGACCTGGCGAATGAGGGCGTGGGGATCGTCGTGATTTCTTCGGAATTGCCCGAACTGATTGGTGTCTGCGACCGCGTGCTGGTTGTGCGTGAAGGGCGCATCAGCGGACAGGTCACAGGCGACGAAATGACGGAAGAAAACATCATGCATCTGGCTTCCATTGCGGAAGTGCAGGCTTCGGTCGCATGAGCGGAGGGACGAATATGGACAACACGGTGAACCTGACCCAAGCGGGACCCGCCGAAAGCATACCGCCGCTGAAACGCCTGTTTCAAATGCGCGAAACGGGGTTGATTGTCATCATTCTGGCGTTGTTTTTGATCATGTCCTTCGCCTCCCCCTATTTCCTGACCTGGGCCAATATGCGGGCGATGTCGATGGCCTTTGCGGTGGACGGACTGCTGGTGATCGGCATGACAATCCTGCTGATCTCGGGGGGGATCGACCTGTCGGTCGGTTCGGTCACGGCGCTGGCCATGGTGATCGCCGGGTGGCTTTTCCTGAGCGGGGTGAACCCGTGGGTAGCCTCGGCTATGGCGATCGCGCTGTGTACGGCCATCGGGGCCTTCATGGGGTTCTTCGTAACCCGCGTTGGGCTGCATCATTTCATCGTATCACTGGCGATCATGGTAATTGCGCGGGGGGCTTGCCTGTTGTTCACCGGTGGACGGCCGCTGGGGCTGTATACTCTGCCGCCCGAATTCAAATTCATCGGACAGGGATCGGTCGGGCCGATCCCGATAGTGATCATCATTTTCCTTGTCTTCGTGATCGCCTTTGATTTCATGCTGCGGCGCACGACCATGTTCCGGAAGGTGTTCTATACCGGTTCCAACGAAAAGGCCGCGGCCTATTCGGGCATCCGCACGAAGAAGGTGATCTTTCTGACCACCACGTTGTGTTCAACGCTCTGTGGCGTGGCGGGTATCATCTACATGGCCCGGTTCGGCTCGGCGCAGCCGACGTTCGGGTTGGGGCTGGAACTGACCATCATCGCCGCTGCCGTGATCGGCGGGGCCAGTCTGAATGGCGGCTCGGGGTCGATCCTTGGCGCAATCCTCGGCGTCATCCTGTTGTCGCTGGTGTCCAGTTCGCTGGCGCTGCTGGACGTGTCGGTCTACTGGCAGGACATCATCCGTGGGTCGATCCTGCTGGCGGCGGTCACCATCGACCACTACCTGAACAAGAGGCGCGGGTGATGGTGGACAAGAAGAAAGACTTCGAACTGATCCGGCAGATCCACACCGTTCTGGTCCTGCATTACCTGGAAGGTCAGAAGCAGGCCGATATTGCCCGGACGCTGAACCTGTCGAACTCGAAGGTCAATCGCCTGATCACACAGGGCCGCAATATGGGCATGGTAAAGATTGACATCGAAAGCCCGTTCGAGACGTTGATGGATATCGAACGTGATCTGGCCCGGTCGACCGGTCTGAGCGACGCCATTGTCACCCCGTCGGTCGCCGGCAGCGCCGAGACGACCCTGCAGCAGGTCGGCCGCGCTGCCGCCAATCATCTGGTTGAAACCCTGCGGGATGGGGATGTCATCGCAATCACCGGCGGCAAGGCCGTCAGTGCAACAGTCGAGGCGCTGGAACCCGAGCGTGATTTTGACGTGACCGTTGTACCGCTGACGGGGGGTATTCAGGGCAAGTACTACACGGACGTTAACCATCTGGCGACGCAGATGGCAGACCGGTTGGGCGGCAAAACCATGCTGTTGCACGCACCGCTGTTCGCCGAAAGCCGTGAACAGCGCGACATGCTGGAGCAGGTCTCCTCGATCCGCGAGGTACTGGACCTGGCCCGCCGGGCAGATGTCGCTCTGGTCGGGGTCGGATCGATCGAGCCGGAAGGCTCCAGCTATTACGACCTGCACCCTGTGCCCGAGGCGGATCGCAAGATGCTGGTGGGCATGGGCGTGATCGGAGAGCTCCTGGCCCATCTCATCCATATCGACGGGTCGGTGTCGAACTATGCACTGAACTCACGATTGGTGTCGGTTTCACCATCCGATCTGGCGCAGTGCTCGCGCGTGATCGGGGTCAGTGCAGGGGCGCAGAAAGTGCAGCCAATCAAGGCAGTGCTGAACGGAAAGTTTCTCAACTCGCTGATCCTGGACGAAGATACAGCGACCGCAGTCATACAGGAAATGGAAGGAACACGGGATGTCGCATGAGATGCTGACACGGGAAATCGGAACGTCTGGGATCGAAGCGTCGGTCATCGGGCTGGGCACATGGGCCATCGGTGGCTGGATGTGGGGCGGCACGGACGAGGCTAAGTCCATTGCGGCAATTCAGGCCTCGGTCGATGCGGGGGTGACGCTGATCGACACGGCCCCCGCTTATGGTCAGGGCATCGCTGAAGACATTGTGGGAAAGGCGCTAAAGGGTCGGCGCGACAAGGTCGTGCTGGCCACGAAATGCGGGCTGGTCTGGCATACGCAAAAGGGAAACCACTTCTTCGACTATGACGGCAAGCCGGTGCATCGCTATCTGGGCAAGGACGCGATCATCCATGAGGTTGAGCAGAGCCTGACCCGCCTGGGCACCGACTACATCGACCACTACATCACCCACTGGCAGGACCCGACCACACCCATTGCCGAGACGATGGAGGCGCTGGAAACCCTGAAACAGCAAGGCAAGATCCGCTCGATCGGGGCCAGCAACACCTCGGTCGACGAGGTACGGGCCTATGTGGCCGCGGGGCAGTTGGACGCCATCCAGGAAGAATACTCGATGGTCAAGCGCGACATCGAAGGCACTTTGCTGCCGGTGTGCCGTGAGAATGGCGTATCCGTGCTCAGCTATTCCTCGCTGGCACTGGGGTTGCTCAGCGGCAAGATCGGTCCGGATCGTGTGTTCAACGGCGATGATCAGCGCAAGGACAACCCGCGCTTTTCCATGGCGAACCGCCAGAAAGTGGCGGACTTGATGGCGACCATCGCACCGATTGCCGAAGGGCATGACGCGACGCTGGCACAGACTGTCATCGCATGGACGGTACAGCAGCCGGGGATCACCTTCTCACTTTGCGGTGCGCGGGAAGCGGCGCAGGCAGTCGAGAATGCGAAGGCAGGGCGGCTGCGCCTGACCGAAGCCGAGATCGCCGAGATCGACACCCAAGCCCGCGCGCATCTGAGCGATCTGGACAGCTGAACCATCGAAGCCTTCGCGAAAAACAGGACCATCATGTCAGAACAACGACAACAAAACCTGACAAAACTGCGCGAGAACGCCGCGTTTGACGTGGTGGTGATTGGCGGGGGCGTGAACGGGATCGGTGTCTACCGCGATCTTGCCCTGCAGGGGCTGCGGGTGCTGCTGGTCGAACGCAACGATTTTGCCTCGGGCTGTAGTGCCGCGCCATCCCGGATGATCCATGGTGGCCTGCGCTATCTGGAAAACGGCGAGTTCGATTTGGTGCGGGAATCGCTTCAGGAACGCGATGCGCTTTTGGTGAATGCTCCACACATGGTGCGGCCATTGCCGACGGTGATCCCGATTACCTCGGTCTTTTCCGGAATGTTCAATGCAGCGGCGAGCTTTTTCGGCCGGCATGGCAAACCCTCCAGCCGAGGGGCGGTGCCGATCAAGCTTGGCCTGTCGCTTTACGACTGGGTGACGCGCAAGCGGCGAATTCTGCCCAGGCATCATTTCAACAGCGTTGGTCGCACACGCAAGGACTGGCCCGCGCTAACGCCAAAAGCCACACGTTCAGCGGTGTACTACGACGCGCAGATCACCCATCCCGAACGTTTATGCGTTGAAATGATCCGCGACGTTCAGATCGCGGTCCCGGAATGCGTTGCCCTCAACTACGCGGAGATGGCAACAGATGGCGATGGCTATTCAGTGATCGACAGGCGCAGCGGCGACACCCTGCAACTTGATCCAAGGGTAATCGTAAACGCGACCGGCGCTTGGCTGGACGATACCATGCAAGTCCTGGGTGGCACCTTGGATGAGCAGATGGTCTCGGGCACCAAGGGCTCGCACCTGATCATCGAAAACCCGGCGCTATGCCAAGCGCTTGGTGGGCATATGGTCTATTTCGAAAACACGGACGGGCGGGTGTGCATCGTGTTCCCCTATCAGGGCAAAGTGTTGGCCGGATCGACTGACATCCGCGTCGAGAAAGCCGCGCGGGTGCGCTGCGAGCCGGAGGAACTCGACTACATCCTCGGCTCACTTCGGTTGGTTTTTCCCAAGATCAAGGTCACGCCCGACCAGGTGGTGTTCAGCTTTAGCGGCATCCGTCCGTTGCCGCGCAGCGATCAAGATTTCACCGGTCGAATATCGCGCGGCCATTTCACGCGACGTTTGGACGGAGCTGTTCCCCAGTTCTGCATGGTCGGCGGCAAATGGACCACGTTCCGCGCTTTTGGAGAACAGACCGGGGATGAGGTTCTGGCCGAGTTGGGCAAGCCCCGGCAAACTTCGACTCTGGGGCTCGCCATTGGCGGCGGCGCGCTGTTCCCCGACGATCCGCGTACCTTGGAAAGCCGGCTGGAAGAAGAATTCCACGTTACACCTGATCGCGCACAACACCTGATCGGGCACTACGGCAGTCAAGCGGATGATGTTGCGCTGTTCTGCCAGTTGGTTGACGACACGCCTCTGGCGGCAGGCTGCTCTTACACCAGGGCCGAGATCATCTGGCTGATGCGCACCGAATTTGTCGAAACCCTGTCCGACATTGTCCTGCGCCGGACCGCGCTGGCCATAACAGGTCAGATTTCCGAAGTACTGTTGGACCGGCTGGGCGGCATCTTTGTCGATGAGCGTGGTCTCAGCCAGCAAGAAATTACCGATCAGACCCAAGCCCTGATCCACGAATTGTCCGAGTTTCACGGCGTGTCCGCCGAGGCTCTGACCGCACGAAACAAGGAACGGAGAACAGAATGCGTGTAAGCACCAAGGCCCGGATGAACCGGATGTTCACGAACGGGGGATGTCTGGATGTGGCGATCGATCACGGCGTTTGCAACGAGCCCAGCTTTATGGTCGGGCTGGAGGATATGGCCGGTGTGATGGACACGCTGATCGGGGCCAAGCCGGACGCGATCCAATGTGCCTACGGGCAAGCCGATCTGCTGCAATCGCGCCCCGAAAAGGACAAGCCCGCGCTGGTGATGCGGATCGACATGGGCAACCCTTACAACGATCAGCGCCACCGGGTGATGTGGTCGATGCTGCAAAACGCAGACGAACCGATCATCGGCGCGCTGGAAATGGACGCCGCAGCCGTCGTTGTGAACCTGTTCATGCTGCCGGATGAGCCTGAACTGTTCCGCCAATGCGTCGAGAACATCAGCAAGGTGCGCGCAGCCTGCCATAAATACGGGATGCCGCTGATGATCGAGCCCCTGGTCATGCTGCCCAACGATGTGCGCGGAGGCTACCAGGTGGATGGCAATGCCGAGAAGATCGTGACACTGGTGCGTCTCGCCTCGGAAATGGGGGCCGATATCATCAAGGCCGACCCAACCGAGAACCCCGAGGATTTCCACCGCGTGATCGAGGCCGCCCGCGTGCCGGTTCTGGTGCGTGGTGGTGGCAAGGAAGACCTTAAGAATGTTCTGATGAAGTCGGCGGCGCTGATGGCACAGGGCGCGCAGGGCATGGTCTATGGCCGCAATATCTATCAGCATGACAACCCCAAGGCAGTTGTGGCCGCTCTGATGGCGATGATCCACAATAACGCAAGCGGTGAAGAAGCGTGGGATATCTATAACAGTGGCTGAGAACGGGTATATTCTGGGGCTGGATGCAGGAAACACAGTCATCAAGGCTGTGCTGTTTGACCTGCAGGGGCGCCCTGTGGCGATGCAGGCGCTGGACGGGCAGTCCTCGACGCCGCAGCCAGGGCATGTCGAGCGTGACCTGAACGAGCTGTGGGCAAATGCCCGGCAGGTAATCGGCGGATGTATCGACCAGGCCGGGATAACCCCCGACCAGATCATCGGCGTTGGCTGTGCCGGGCATGGCAACGGGCTTTACCTGCTGGACAAGGCGGGGGCGCCGTTGATCGGCATCCAATCGCTGGACACGCGTGCCGCATCTCTGGCTGAGGAGCTTTCCGAGGTGGCCGGCGACGCCTTGCACGCGTTGTGCCTGCAAAAGCCGTGGCCGTCTCAGACCCCGGTTCTTCTGGCCTGGATCAAACGGCACCGACCCGAGCTTTATGCGCGGACCGGTACGGTTATGCTGTGCAAGGATTTCATAACCTACAAGCTGACCAGTGAGCGGGTTAGCGAGATTTCGGACATGTCAGGTTGCGGCCTGACTCGCATGCCGGATTGCACCTATGACGACGGCCTGTTGGCACATTACGGCCTGAGCGATGCGCGTGAGATGCTTCCGCGCCTGATCGATCCGGCGGATATTGCCGGGGCCGTCAGTCAAGAGGCCGCCGTCGCAACGGGTCTGGCCGAGGGCACACCGGTGATCGGCGGCTATTTCGATGTGGTCTCCAGCGCGATGGGTTCGGGGGTCGTGCGCGCCGGAGAGGCTTCGATCATCGCGGGCACCTGGAGCATCAATCAGGTTTTCTCGGATGCGCCAGCGGTCAATGACGACTTGTTCATGGTGTCGGGTTTTGGTCCGAACCGGTTCGTGAATATCGAGGCCAGTGCCACGTCGGCGGCCAATCTGGAATGGTATGTGCGCGAGTTCGTAGAACGCGGCGGTCATCATGACGACCCGTTCGGACACTGCAATGCCAAAGTGGCCGAGGTTGATCCCGCGCCAGACGATCCGTATTTCCACCCCTTTCTCTACGGCTCGGGACAGGGGGCGTCTTTCCGGGGTGGGTTCTATGGTGTAGCGGGCTGGCATGGCGAAGGCCACATGCTGCGGGCCCTGTTCGAGGGCGTCTTGTTCGAGCATCGCCGCCATATCGAGGTTCTGAAAACCGCAGGCGTCGGATTCGACCAGGCGGTTCTGTCTGGCGGCGGGTCACGCAGCCCGGTCTGGCCGCAGATGTTCGCGGATTGCCTTGGCGTGCCGATCTATGTGGCCGAGGCGCAGGAGACGGGCGCTTTGGGCGCGGCCATCGGAGTAGCGGTGGCGACCGGAACTTATGAAACATACGAAGACGCGATTGGTCAGATGACACGCCGCGACTCTGAGTTCCAGCCGAATGCGGCGATGCAGCGCCATTACGACACTCGCTACGCCAAGTATCTCGCGTTGATCGAAGCGATGCGCGGGTTCTGGGACGACGCTCAAACGACATTTGAAAGGTAGAAAAATGAAAGCTGTAGGGTTTCTGAAATCACTGCCGATTGAAGCACAGGACAGCCTGTTGGATGTCGACCTGCCGGAACCGGTCGTGCTGCCAAACGATCTTCTGGTGGAAATCAAAGCGATCTCGGTAAACCCCGCAGATGCGAAACGCCGCATCCGGACAGCCGCCGAGCAGGATCATGCGGAGCCGTTCATTCTTGGATATGACGCGGTTGGGATTGTCCGCGACATGGGCGCAGAGGTCACGGGTTTTTCCAAAGGCGACCGGGTCTGGTACGCGGGTGATGCCAATCGTCCGGGATCATATGCAGAGTTGCAGGCGCTTGATCATCGGATTGCGTCCGTGGCACCGTCCTCGGTCAGCCCCGAAGCAGCAGCGTCGCTTCCCCTGGTGTCGCTGACCGCATGGGAAATGCTGTTCGACCGTCTGCAAGTGCCCGCCAATGAGACGCCAGCCAGTCTGCTGGTCATAGGCGGGGCCGGAGGGGTCGGATCGATCACCTTGCAACTTGCGCGCAAGCTGACTGGCCTGCACCTGATCGCAACCGCCTCGCGCCCGGAAACCACCGAGTGGTGCAAGGAAATGGGTGCGCATCAGGTGGTGAACCACCGCGATCTTGTCGCCGATTTCCGGGCCGCCGGGCATGACACTGTCGACTACATCACCCAATACGCCGACACCGCGCAGCATTGGGACGCGATGTGCGAACTGATCGCGCCACAGGGACGGATCGGGACCATCGTCGAGACGGATGAAAAGCTGGACATCTCAGCCCTGCAAGGCAAATCCGCCGCGTTGATGTGGGAGCTAATGTTCACGCGATCTCTGTTTGGCACCGCGGATATGGCGCGTCAGGGGCAGATATTGGCGCGGGTTGCCAGACTTGTTGATGACGGGATCATTCGGACAACTGAAACCAAAACGCTGCGGGGCTTGTCGGCGGGCACGCTGAAAGAAGCTCATGGGATCATTGAAACCGGCCGCATGATCGGCAAACTTGTCCTCGCGTATTAATCAGAAAGACCAGAAATTCATGACAGACGCCCGGCAACTTGATGGGGACTACGACTATATCATCGTCGGCGCAGGCACGGCCGGATGTGTTCTGGCGAACCGATTGACCGAAGACCCCAAAACACGAGTTCTGCTGCTCGAGGCAGGCGGGTCAGACAACTACCACTGGGTGCATATTCCGGTTGGCTATCTCTATTGCATCGGCAACCCGCGTACCGACTGGATGATGAAAACCGCGCCCGAACCGGGGCTAAACGGGCGTTCTCTGGCCTATCCGCGCGGTAAGGTGCTGGGGGGATGCACGTCGGTCAACGGCATGATCTACATGCGGGGCCAGGCCGCGGACTACGATCACTGGCGGCAGCTGGGAAATACTGGCTGGGGTTGGGATGACGTGCTGCCCTATTTCCTGAAATCCGAGGATCACCATGCCGGGCGGACCGACATGCATGGGCATGGCGGTGAATGGAAGGTCTCGAAACAGCGTTTGGAATGGGACATCCTTAGGGCCGTGCAGGAAGGTGCCAAGGAGTTCGGCATTCTGCCGCGCGCCGATTTCAACGATGGCAATAACGAAGGTACGGGTTTTTTCGAGGTTAATCAGCGTAAAGGTGTGCGCTGGAACACGACCAAAGGCTTTCTGCGCCCGGCGATGAAACGCCCCAACCTGCGTGTTTTAACCCACGCCGAGACCGAGACGCTGTTGTTCGACGGCAAACAGGTAATGGGCGTGCGCTATCAGCACAAAGGCGAGCGATGCGAAGCTTTTGCCCAGGCCGAGGTGTTGCTGGCGGCCGGAGCGGTCAACTCGCCCAAGATTCTGGAACTGTCGGGTGTCGGGCGGGGTGATGTGCTGGCTGAACATGGCATCGCTCTGCACCACGAAAGCCAAGGTGTGGGCGAGAACCTGCAGGACCATTTGCAGATACGGACGGTGTTCAAAGTCCAGAACGCAAAAACTCTGAACACGATGGCGAATTCCCTGGTTGGAAAGGCGAAGATCGCTCTGCAATATGGTCTGACGCAATCCGGGCCGATGTCGATGGCTCCCAGCCAGTTCGGCATGTTCACCAAATCCAACCAGGATCTGGCCACGCCAGATCTGGAATACCACGTGCAGCCCCTGTCCACGGACAAGCTGGGCGACCCGTTGCACCCGTTCCCGGCGATCACCGTATCGGTCTGCAACCTGCGCCCTGAAAGCACGGGCACCTGCCATATTCAGGCGGCGGATACCAAGGCGCAGCCTGACATTCGCCTGAACTACCTGTCGACCGATAATGACAAACAGGTCGCCGTGAAATCCGTGCGGCAGGCGCGGATGATTATGACGGCGAACGCTCTGAAACCCTATCAGCCGCAAGAAATCCTGCCCGGTCCGGTGATGGAGTCCGAAGACGACTTGGTGAAAGGCGTCGGGGATATCGCCACCACGATTTTCCACCCCGTCGGCACCTGCAAGATGGGGTCGGACGCCTCAGCCGTGGTGGGCGCGGATCTCAGGGTGCATGGGCTGAAGGGATTGCGGGTGGTCGACGCGTCGATCATGCCGAAAATCGTTTCGGGAAACACCGCGTCACCTGTTGTGATGATCGCGGAAAAGGCGGCGGATATGATCCGCAAGGGAGTCTGACAAGTGTCGGAAGTCGTGATTATCGCGCGGATCGTGCCGGAAGACGGCCACAAGGAAACGCTGCGTGCTGCTATTGATGATCTGGCCGCTGCCAGCCGCGAAGAGGCAGGAAACAAAAGCTATGACGTTTTTGTTGCATCCAGCCGACAGGCTGAGTTTCTGATCCATGAAATCTGGTCAGATGCCGAGGCGATTGCCAATCACGGGCGCACGTCGCACATGGCCAGGTTCAAAGAAATCGTAAAGGGAAAGGCCCAGATTTCGGTTCAAAAAATGGCCAAAACCTAAGGGCCAAGGGATTCGTTTTTCTGATTTTTTGCTGAGTTTCCGCATAATTTTTTTCTCTGTCATAGTTCTGGTGACAGAGGGGCAATTCGCATGTGGAGTATGCAAGGCATTGGTGGAAAAAATATGCAATAAAAGCAATAAGATACGCAAAAAATATACTGGCCGATCTCACGGAACATCTTAGCCGCAAAACCGCCAAAAACGTTGACTGCACACCTCAAAATGATAATAATAACAATTACTGCAATATATTTCAGTTTCAATTCCTGAGGAGGGGCATTGGCTGAGATCGCGGCTCCGGAACGCTCTGTCCCGGATCGACCGCACTCTGGAGAAAACAAAAGGGAAGAGAAGAAAATGCAGCGGAGGAATGTACTCAAGGCCGGCCTGCTGGCAACAACACTAACGCTTGTTGGAGGCGCCGGAGCTTTTGCCGATGATAGCAAGCGGATTGCGTTCTTTGTATCTGACCTGTCGAACGTGTTTCACCAGTCTCAGGCCGCCGAGGCCGAGCGCTACGCAAAAGAAAAGTACGGCGCTGAGGTGGTGGTGTTTGATGGCCGGGCGGATTCAGCCGTCATGACTCAGAACGTTGACCAAATTGCAGCAGGTGGATTCGATGCTGCCACGCTGCACATCTGGGATGCCGAGGCCGCCACACCCGGTGTCGAGGATGCTTTGGCTGATGATATCGTCATGACCTCGTTCTTCAGCCCGATCACGGATACCGGCATTCCGACCGCACGAAGCGATGAAGCCGCCGTGTCGTTCGAGATGGGCGCGCAAATGGCCAGGGCCTGGAAAGAGGCACATCCCGACAAACCTATCGTCATGGTGCAACTGGGTTGGCCAAACCATACTGAAGTCAACTCGGGCCGGACCGCGCCATTTGCCGAAGGTGTCCTGTCGGTTGATCCCGACGCCGAAAATCTGGGCGCGCTGGATTCCAGCAAGGGCCAGGAAGCGGCCAAGCAGATCATCGTCGACCTGCTGACACAGCGCCCCGAAGTGAACCTGATCTATTCCGAAGCATCGAACCTTACCGTGGGAACAATGGCCGGGCTGGCGCAGTTGGGGCGCGGCAAGTTCGACAATGGCAAGCCGCTGACCGAGATTGTGGCCAGTGTCGACTTTGACTCGGTCGAGTTCGAACAGGTTTATGATCCTGCTTCCAGCCTAAAAGTTTCGATGGGTCTGCCGCCTGTGGAAACCGCGCAGGGCCGGATTGACCTGATCATGGATGTGCTGGACGGCAAGATCGAACGGACCTCGGACACGGCGGAAGAGTTTTTCTACAAGGCCTACACTGTTTCCTACTGGTCCATGCCAAAGGAAGAGGCCGAGCAGTGGCTGAAGGACCAGTTCGGTGGCTGATGGACGTTGACTGAACCAGGCTTTGGCAAACAGGTCCGTTGGCCGACAACGGGCCTGATCTGCCCAGCCGGTTCTTTCAATGCAGCCTGCTCCAACACCTCAAACCCGCTCGGGGTTCCGGCGCTGGTGGCAACGCATCCAAACTCGGATAAGCTTGATCCAGGGACGCGGCCCTTTGCGCCGGTCGGAGGCTTGCGGATTAAAAGGGGATGATCGTGCAGATTGCTTTTGCCGAAAAAGCGCTGTCCGTCAGGGATTTGACAAAGGACTACCCCGGCGTGAGGGCCGTGGACACCGTGTCATTCGACATTGATCGCAACACGGTGCATTGCCTGGTCGGAGAAAACGGAGCCGGAAAATCGACCATCGTGAAGATGTTGACCGGGGCACTGGCCCCGACCAGCGGGTCGATGGCCATCCAGGGCCAGGCCTATGAGCCAAACAGCACCCAGGATGCCCGTGAAAGCGGTGTAGGGACGCTGTTTCAGGAATTGCATGTGGTTGATCAACTGACCGTCGAGGAAAACCTGACACTGGGGATGGAAGCAAGTCGCTTTGGTTTTCTGGTCGAGTCGGACCTTGAAGACCGCGTGATCAAAACTCTTGCAGCGATTGAGCCGACAATTGACCCCAAAGCGCGTGTGTCCTCGCTGAGCGTCGCGCAGAAACAAATTGTCGAGATCGCCCGTGCCGCGTCCTCGGGTGCGAGCATCATCATCATGGACGAACCGACTGCAGCGCTGTCCGAGCGTGAAGTGGAGCGCCTGTTCGGCGTGATCAGGCGGCTGCGGGATTCGGATGTGACGGTCATCTATATCTCGCACAAGCTGGATGAGATTTTTGAACTGGGTGACAATGTCACCGTTATGCGCGATGGCAAACACATCGCCACCAAACCACTGACCGAAGTGAACGGCCGCCCTGAACTGATCGAGATGATGGTGGGACGCGCGATCACTCATGATTATGAGCCGCGCGGCGAAATTGCGGATAGTCCGGTGCTGACAGTCAAAGGTCTGAGCAATCACCTGCTGAAAGACGTGTCTTTTCATGTAAATCAGGGAGAGATCGTTGGCTTTTACGGTCTGGTCGGTGCAGGCAAGACCGAGGTCGCCCGGGCGATATATGGGGCTGACAAGGCCGATGGGCAGATAGATTTCAAGAACCGCAAACGCGCGGCCTCGCCCAAGGAAGCCATCGCAGCGGGGATCGCCCTGGTTCCCGAGGAACGGCGCACACAGGGCCTGTTCACCGAACTTACGATCCGTCGCAATATTCCGATCATGAACATCCGTAAGCTGGCCCGGTTCGGCATCTTTCAGGATGAGCGCGAAAAAGAAGTCGCTCGCGAGTATGTCGGCAAGTTGGGGATCGCGACGAATTCCATCGAGAAATACGCCGAGAAATTATCGGGCGGAAACCAGCAAAAGGTTGTTCTGTCCAAATGCCTGTTCGCTGATGCGGATCTGTTGCTGCTGGATGAACCCACGCGCGGCGTCGACGTGGGCGCAAAATCCGAAATCTACGATCTGATCCGCGACCTGGCGAACAACGGCCGCGCGATCTGCATCTTTTCGTCAGAACTGGAAGAGGTGCTGGGCATCTGCGACCGGGTCTTTCTGATGTATGACGGCCGCATCGAGGCCGAGATCAAAAACGGGGCAGAGGTCGACATTCCACGCATCCTGAATGTCGTTACCGGTGGGGGCGGTGAAAACTCATGACCGATCAGGCAATTCAGGGCCGAAGGCTGGCTGAGCGGGACAACAGTCTGAGTGACGAGATGTTCATCACCTCTCTGGTAGCGGGGGCCGCCATGGCACTTTTCGCGCTCGCCTCCGTTTTGGTGCCCAACTTCTTCCAGTTTCAGAACGTCGTGAACCTGGTGACGAATAACTGGGCGGTGATTTCGCTGGGCGTTGGGGTCACGTTCTTACTGGTTTCGGGAAACTTCGACCTGTCGGTGGGCGGTATCGTGGCGCTTTCGGGCGTATTAGCGGTGTGGTTCGCGCAGTCTACGGATGGGGCGAATGCACTTTCTTCAGGCTGGGGGATACCGACATCGCTGGCGATGGTCTGCGCGCTGATCGGGGCAGTGCTGATCGGGGCCATCAACGCGGTCTTCGTGGTTGTGCTGCGTGTGCCGTCGATCATCGTCACGTTGGGCACCATGATGCTGGCGCGCGGAATTGCACAGGTGATCACCCAAGGCTCGCAACGCAACACCAACCTGCCCTCGGATTTCGGAACGTTGGGGAACATGACCATGTTCGGCACCTCGATCAAACTGCCGGTGGTGCTGATGGCGATTCTGATCCTCGTGGCCGTTTTTGTTGAGCGTAAGACGGTGTTCGGACGGCTGACCTATCTGATCGGCGCAAACCCGGTGGCCTCACGTTTGTCTGGCGTCGACAACGCGCGGCATGTGGTGAAGCTCTACCTGTTCAGCGCCTTTGTTGCCGGGGCAGTGGGGATTCTGCTGGCATCCGAGTTCAAATCGGGCTTTTCCAACCGCGGCACACTGATGGAATTCGACGCCCTGGTCATCTCTCTGCTGGGCGGCGTTGCGATTGCCGGCGGGTTCGGGTCGATCATCGGCATGTTCTTTGGGGCGATCGTTCTGGCCACCGTGACCTCGGCCGCGACGGGGTTGGTGCTGTCACCGGACTGGCAGTTCACCCTCAAGGCCATCGCGGTGTTCATCGCGATCATGGCCCAGACATGGGCTTTGGCGCGGAGGCACGCGTGATGACCGACCTTACCCAAAACCCAAGGGCCGGAGACCGTGTGAAACGGTTCCTGAAAGACTACTACATCTATCTGGTCCTCATCCTTGTCGTCGTGCTGCTGAGCACCGCCAACCTGGACAAGTTCCCGCTGTTCGAGCGTGGCAACTTCCTGAGCGAGCGAAATATCATCAACATCCTGCGTATCTCGGCCCCGATCCTGACACTGGCGGGAGCTTTCACGCTGCTGATGATCTCGGGTTATATCGACCTGTCCGTGGGCAGCGCGACGAGCCTGAGCGCGGTCGTCTACGCCCTGCTGGCCATCAACGGGGTGCCCTTCCTGCCCGCTTTTATTGCGACGGTTCTGGTGGGGGTTCTGTTGGGCGCGCTTAACGGGTTTCTGGTGATCCGGCTGAAGATCACACCGGTCATTGCAACGCTGATCACACTGAGCCTCTATAAGGGCATTGCGCTGCTGCTGGTCGAAGATGGCGTCTCGGCCATCAAATCCGGCGGCGGGCTGAAAATGCCGAGTTGGTTCAACGACTACGGGCGCGATGGCGTCCTGTTTGGCCTGCCCTGGGCCTTCTGGGTGGCCGTTCTGGTGACGATTGCGATGATCATTGCGCAGGATCGGATGAAGCTGGGCAAATACGCGGCGGCAACCGGAGGCAACCCAACGGCGGCGAAACTCTCGGGCATTAATACTGCCCGTACGGTGATCATCCTTTACGTGCTGGTCGGCATCTGCGCTGCGCTGGCCGGGATTGCCCGGTCAAGCTTTATGTCGCTGGGTGATCCTTTGTCAGGCGACGGCATGGAATTAACCGCTATACTTGTGGTTCTGTTGGGTGGTACAGCCTTCAGCGGCGGTGAGGGGCGTGTTTTAAAATCCTTCATCGGCGCGTTGATCATCATGTCCCTGACAGTTGGCATGTTGACACTTGTGCCCGCCTATTTCCAAACTCTGGTCGTGGGCACCGTGTTGTTGCTGGCGGCCGCGTCGAACCATTTGGTGAGCAGAAAGGACAACGAGAGTTGAACGCCAGCGGACCCGATCCCGATACCCTGCGCCTGATTGCCCGCGTCCTGACCTTGCATTTTCAGGAAGGTCAGCTGCAAGCCGAGATTGCGAAGAACCTTAGGCTATCGACCGCCAAGGTGAACCGACTCATCAAGCAAGGCCGCGAGATGGGTATGGTCGAGTTTCGGATCCACAGCCCATTCCAACGGTTGTTTGATCTGGAAAACCAACTGAAGCAGCGATGGTCCGGTGTCGAATTTCTGGTCGTCGATACGGTCACCGAAAATGCAGGCACCACACTGGATCTGGTCGGCAAAGCCGCAGCCCAGTATTTTCAGGAAATTGTCCAAGAAGATGACGTCATCGCAATCTCGGGTGGCAAGGCGCTGAGCGTCGTTGCCAACCACCTGCGGCCCAAGAGGTCCACATCAAACAGGGTCATTCCAATGACCGGCGGCGTTCAGGGGCAACACTATACGGATGTAAACCATATTGCGACGCGCATTGCGGACGGGCTTGGCGGTGTGGCTACCCTCATACACATCCCCCTGCACGCCGATACCAAAGAAGAGCGTGACATGCTTATGTCGGTCCGAGCGGTACGGGATGTGCTGGATCAGGCGCGAAACGCAAATGTCTCGCTTTTGGGACTGGGTGCTGTGACCGGAGAGGATGCAACCTACTACCAAGCTCACCCCCTGTCAGAAGAGAACAGGATTCAGCTGTATGACAGCGGCGTCAGGGCCGAGCTGCTGGGGCATCTGGTCAATTCCGCAGGCGAGCTATGCAGCAGTGAACTAAATTCCAGACTGGTCAGCCTGCCGCTTTCAGATGCCAAGTTGGTTCCCATCCGTATTGGCGTGGCAAGTGGAAAAGAAAAGGTTGAGCCAATCCTGGCGGCATTGAATGGCGAACACGTCAATACCTTGGTGGTTGACGACATAACCGCTCAGCCAGTTTTGGATAGTTCAGCAAAGGAATAGTATTATCCATCCGTCGCGTTTCCCCACGTCTAACCGGAATGTGTGAATAGCCATTGATTCGGATTGGCTTAGGCTCAAGGCACATAGCCAATAGATGACGGTTGCGGCGAGGGTGATGGTTGAGAGGAAGACCCTGGGGCAACGAGCATAACATTTTGCTACGCGTTTCCAATCCTTGAGCCTGCCAAACATGATTTCAATCCGATTGCGGCGTTTATATCGGCGCTTGTCGCACCGAAGAGTTGCCTTGCGCCGTTTGCAATCCGGGATGCACACGCATTTCCTTTTATCTTCGAATTTTTCCCTGATGCAGTCGGCGTCTTTGCCGCGACCCCCGAGCAACCAATCTACCTTTGGCATGTTGCCAACGAGAGCCCGTGCGCCGATGTAATCGCTGAACTGACCAGCGGAGACATACAGGTTCAGAGGGCGTCCTTGGGTGCCACAGATGGTATGAAGCTTGGTGTTCATACCGCCTTTGGTTCGGCCAATCTCGCGGCCACGCCCCCTTTTTCGGCGCCCAGACTGGACGTTGCGCGATGCGCCATAAGATAAGTTGCCTTAATCATAACTGACTTTTTCTCACCATGATCAGCCGCCAAACCAATCCGCATCTCGGCAAATCTACCTCATTTATCCAACGCTTCCAGCGGTTGTAGGCGTTTTGTGAGGTTCGTATTCTTTGGGCGCATCACGCCAACGTAAACCGTTGTGGTTGATGAAGATAATGTAACTCAAGACCCGTTTGTCGCCCGCAAGAGGCCTGCCACGGGATTTGGGGAAGGAACGCACAAGACGCGCCATCTGCCCGTCACTCAACCAGAAAAGACCAGACATGTTCACCGCTTGTGTTACCCGTCGTGAAACACGCGGCAAAACGCAAGTCAATGGGTCCTAATTCGATGCTCCGTTGGCTAGGGTCAGGACCCATTGATTTCCAGCGGTCGGCATGATTCACGGCTGAAAAACGAGCGGTGAACATGTCTGATCTTTTCTGGTTGACCG
>NZ_JBQGAB010000025.1:0-48136 GCF_056542605.1 Ruegeria sp. AB8 | reverse complement strand
TTTTGAAGTACTTGAAAGAGGCAGGTTTGGTCATGGGCAAAAGCTACGCAACCGCCCTGCCCCGCTCAAGCAAAGTTCTTCTGACAAGACCATGTCAAAAACGCCGATGCCATTTCATTCGGACTTTCCTTGGCTTATTTCACAATTTGATACGAGTTCGGAGATTGTTATGATTGGACCAGTGCATTGAGAAGAAATAGATGGCCTCCCAGCGACGTCACTCACTTACATCACCGGGAGGCGACCAGACACGTCTGGTGGATGCGGCAGCAACAGAGGTAATTAAGATTTGCTACGCACCCCAATACTTGAATCCAAAATGCACCAAATCAAGTATTTTTGCGCGCGCTAAATTTGTTTCTCACTCTCTTGGTGCTTGCTTCCATACTCTACCCTACTGGCCCGCGTTAGAAAACGTGGCCGTGCCGTGCGATTGGTTGGTCACGAGGTTAGTCAGCAGAGTCTAAAATTAGTAGGCAAGGCACCTTTTTTGCTACCTGCGGCTCGACGCACATTCGAGATAGTTTGGCAAGGCACATGGGCAGACTAAATCCCCGCGTTGCCTATCATCTCAGGTTAGGGTGGCGCGGGGAACTTTGATCCAACCCGCGATCCGCACCGTAAAATGGATACCCCAAACTGCTTCCCGCGTTGTTCAATTGGTTTCCCTCCGAACAATGCGGGTTTTTTGGGGATTGAGGGGGTAACGAGTTTTCCGTCGCTAGTGGCCGATCGGGTCGGTGAATTCCGGTCCGGTCGGCGTTAGATGATCAAACGCTTGGCTACCGAAATCGTTCCGCAATTCAGGAAAAAACGAAGCCCTTTCCCTTCGGTTTTGAGGCTTGTTTGCAAGAACGGCGTTTACCGCCTATCTTCGCATCCTCATTTTGCGATATTTTTTTTGGGAGCGTATCTATGAAAACTACAACTAAGATTGTTTTTGTTTCGGCTGTTCTCGCATTCGGGGCAACGTTAGGGCACGCCAAGGACAAGAACATTCTGCCGAAAGACAATGCAGAGTTTGTAAACTACGGCGAAGAATCCGGCTGGAACATCTTTGTAGACAAGAGCCGGAATACCTGCCTGATTGAACGGGTCGATGAGAATACAAACGTTGTGCAAATGGGTCTGACCCCAGACAAGGAGTTCGGCTACATAGGGGTCTTCACCAAGGCGGACATTGAGTTCGAAGATGACAAGGTTGAACTGCTCATGGACAACAAGTTGTACTACGGCGATACAACAGCTGCGCCACCCAATCTGGCAGATGGGTATAAGGGTGGCTATTTGTTGGCCAACAACCCCGACTTCGTGGCAGATGTGATGGAGCGCGAAGCCATGATCGTAATGCCGGAGAGCAATTTTGCCTTCGAAGTGAGCCTTGCCGGTACGAAGAAAGCGATTGAAGCGGCGCGTGAATGCAATGCTTCTCTCACCAACTGATTTGTCTCAATTTCTCAAGGCCGCTCACGTTGTGGGCGGCTTTGTTTTGGCAAAGCGGTCTCAAAGACTGAGGAAAGCCGACGTTCAATGCTGTCAAACGCATCGAAACCCGGCTCGCGGCCGGATAATTTATCTGCCCCTGCGCCTGAACACGAAACGGCAAAGATAGAAACGTCTGCGTCGATATAGCAGGGACCCACCCTTGCAACTGTTCAGATAAAACTTGAACCGCTCTTCACCAACGATCCTGATCGCAGCGTCACTGTTGGCTATCAGCCCCTTTGCCCATTCGGCCAGAGTGTATTGGTAGTCTTCCGGGCGGTTTTCCATTGAAACCAGTTCCAGATGCGGATGGGACGCTTCGATCACGTCCGCGATTTCTGGCAGGTCACTTTCGGGGAAAATCTCATGTATCCTATTCATATCACGCTCTGCCGGACCAGCGTCACCCCACGTCATGGTCTGTAGGGAAAACCGGCCATCTCGCGTCATCCACTCGGCACAACGCCGGAACAGTTCCGAGTAAATTCGCAGCCTTTCTTCCCGTGACATACTGGGTTTCACGAAGTGCTCAAAAGCGCCGACGCTGACAATGGACTCGTAGGGCTCTTCAGGTTCATGATGTTCGTAGCTTTGCAGAGCCGCGGTTACGTTGGGCAGGCCTAAAGACCCGATGTAACGATGCTGAAGGGGGCTCAGTGTAAGGCCGTGTGCCGAGGCGGCTCCCAGTCGTTTGACCCCAGCGCTCAGCAGAGTGCCCCAGCCACAACCGATGTCCAGCATGCGGTGCCCCGACGCAACATTCGCGGCACTGAGGTGATAGTTGATTTTTTCGTCCTGCGCTTCGTCCAGTGTCATGCCCGGTCGCGTGAAGCGCGCTGCCGTGTAAGTCATAGATCTGCCGAGCCAAAGCGAAAAAAAATCGGCGGGCATATCGTAGTGAAACTCAATAGCTTCCTGCGACGCCCCGGAGTTTGATTCAGTCATTGGCTGCCCCCGGCTTCAGCGAGTTCAGGCGATCAGCAATGTCTTCGATTCTGTCTTCAAAGTCGAGGAAATCATCAGGTAACAGGACCTGAGATTCGGCCTCAAGATGGTCGATGAGTTCGACGGCGCCAATGGAATCAATCCCCAGAGTAGATACGGTATCCGAACCCGAAATGTGGCCGTTTACAAGATGGTTCGGCAGGACCTTCTCGCTGGCGAGATCGCGCAGAATTGAGATCAGCCGATCAACTGTCCAGTCATTCCGGTTTTTCTGGTCCATCAAACCCGTCCTTCCCTAAATAGTTGCGCCGCCTTCTGGCGCATGAGTTTTCCACTGGAGGTGCGCGGTAAACGCCCTCCTATCGCATTTCTGATTACATCGACCTGTAAACCCAGTTCGCCAGCCACTGCAGCGCCCACCCTACGGGCTTGATCATCATCCCAGTTGCGACACTCTACTAGGAGAACAATCTCTTCCCGGTCTGCGCCGGAACGTATGCACGCAAAGGCCACTGCGCGTCCGACGCCGAGGTTCAGCGCATTTTCCGCGACCGCTTCAACCACAGTTGCAGGGAATGCTTCCGCGCCCCGCTTCAACACGTCCTTCGTTCGACCGGTAACATACAATCGACCGCCATCCATGAAACCCAAGTCGCCCGTATCAAACCACGCGTCCGATGCGAATGCTTCAAGCCCGAGGTAGCCTTTCAAAACTGATGGTCCACGGACCTGGATATGCCCCTCATCACCGGCGCCAATCTTGGTTCCGTCTTCGGTTACGATCCGGCACTCCATGTCCGGCAGCACTGGCCCGCAGGAGATGTACCCGTTACTGACAGACCACGTTTCACCAGAAGCACCACAGGAAATGCCTACGACAGTTTCCGCCATCCCATAGGTCGGCTGCACCACCCCTTTGCTTAATCCTGCAGCGGAGTATGCCTCCTCGAAAGCGTCAACCACTGCCGGAAACACCATCTCGCCGCCGATCCATGCATATCGAAGAGCAGTCAGGTCCACATTTTTGACTGTCCGGCGCGTCAATAGTTTCAGCGCTGTGGGCGGAGCCGTTGTAATAGTACCACCATAGTTTGAAATCGTTTCCAGCCACGCGGCCGGGCGACGTACAAAATGTTCAGTTTCCATGAGTACTAGGTTCGCTTTGCGGCTCAATGGAAGCAGAACTGCCATGAGGCCCATATCGTGATAAAGAGGTGCCCAGGACACCATCCGATCTGTCTCTGACAGCTTTGATCTCTGCGCTATTGCGTCCAGGTTGGCCTTAAGTTGCCCAAAGCGAACTACGGCCCCCTTGGCCCCGCCTGTGCTGCCCGAGGTGAATTGGACGAAAGCAATGTCGTCCGGGCTTCGATTTGCCAGAAAACTATTTGGATCTAAGGATAAATCCGATTGGGCGTCGTCTTGCGGCAACTCCAGCGTGTCAACTGTAGCATCCAAGGCCTCGGGCAAGCCTGTGCCCGCCTCCTTGAGCAACAGTCTTGGCTGCAGAACGGACCAGACATCATCCACACGGTGCCGCGACCGTTCAGTCGCAGTCCGACCCGCAAAGGAAGGCAGCACACAAAAAGCCGCGCCGGCGGACCAGCATCCGAACATTGCCGCGATCTGGTCTTCGCCTCGGTGCAACCACATGGCGACGCGATCACCCGGCGATACACCGTTCGACTTCAAAAGCTCCGCGATTAGCGCGGCGCGACGGGCGATGCGTGCCCTCGGAACCGCCACACCATCTGGAGACGATTTTCCAACAAATACAAAATATTCGGGCCAATATATTTTCATATGGAAAATCTCTTTATGCCATTTTCTAAAAGATGATCGAGTCGGAGTCAGCTATCAACTGAAAATGGTGAATCCTGCCGGACTGCTTCTATCGCCCTTCGGGCACACGACCTACAGCGCGGTCGGACTCATCTGTCACCGCATTCAGTGCTTTTTGCAAACTAAGTCGAAGCCTCTCGGTTTCGATGTCGTCTGGAACGCTCGAAACAGCTTCATGCCATTCCTGGCAAAACAAGACGCCGCGAGTCCACAACGCGGGAAACCACATCTTGTCCCAAGTCGGCAGGACGTGGACCCGCCGCGCCGAGTAACTAACCAAAAAAACGCGTTTCGTAGAAGCGCGTGCCCAGGTTACTGGGGCAAGCGAGGCAATCCGGGCTGGGCCTCTAGGGCCATCTGCTGCCACTCCAAGAGATACGCCCTCGCGAATGCCTCGCAAAACCGCCCGCGTCAGCGCGACATGGCGTTGGTGCGAAGACATGCTAATCGTACCCAACCCAAATCGTTTGACGACATTTCCAGCAAGCTGACCAGCTCTTGAAGAGGATGTAAGCGAACAAATTGGTCCAAGCGAAGGGTCAAACAAGTACGGCGACATCATCAGTCGTTGGTGCCAAAGCACGATGATTGCTGGCTCGCCGCTCCGCAATGAGTCTTCGAGGTCTTCAAATCCGATCCTCTCCCACCTTGATGTCGAAAATGCCAGCCAAATCCATGCCGCTACCATTGCTTCGACGCTGCGGTTGAGCCACGGGATGTCTGCAATTTTTCTTTTTTTTCCCATCACTTTTCACCGGCAACCGTTGTGGCTATCTTCGGCAACCGGGTTAATGAAAGCAATAATGAGCTGGAAGATTCTTGTGCTGCGATGAACAAGTCTCTTCAGCAGGCAGGGCCAGCGCGTCGATACTCAGCACAAGGAAGGTTTTTTGGCCATTTGGCAATTTATCTCTCTGCGTCTGATCTGAATACTTCGGTCATTCATGTTATTGCACGTGCTGTTGCCAGAGCAGAGGCGCTTCCGGTTTGGGCTCGATTTAGTAATTCGCGGCTTTCGGTGTAAGCGACTGCTTCGTGAACGGAGTGGCCGTCGGCTCCGTATCGTCCACTGCGCTAGACCTTCGGTATCTGCTGAATATTGATGCAATTCAGTTTAGGAGCAGTCGGTCAGCCCGAAATTTGCGAACGACAGCTGCCTCAAGCCGATTGTCAGAGCAATCGGCAAAGCCTTTGAAAACACCAGATCAGCGCAATTAGTGTAATGCCTGCTTTCGGGACTAGGTTGCAAGTCGAGCTTCTGACTCGTCGAAAGACCGCTTCTAGCCCAAAGCGGAAGTGTCTAGCGATCGTACAAGAAAGCCTGTTCGCACCAAAATAACAGTCGTCAGCAATCCTACGCAGTTTCCGAGGATAGCGCCCATAAATTAATGTCCTCTTCCGCACTGACCTCATCAATCCTGAAGAGTTCCGCGTCGGTAAATTCCATATTTTCGACCGCACCGGCGCAATCCACGATCTGCTCGGGTCGAGAAGCGCCAATAAGTGCAGTCGTTACCCGATCACCCCTCAAGACCCAAGCGAGCGCCATCTGCGCCAATGATTGACCGCGCGATGCCGCTATCTCGTTTAGAGCCCGGACACTCGCCAGTGAACGTTCGTTGATCATACCGTCCAAGAGCGACTTGCCTTGGGTCGCCCGACTGTTCGCAGGAATTTCGTTCAAATACTTCGATGTCAAAATACCCTGTGCAAGAGGCGTGAACGCAATCGATCCGACGCCCATTTCGTCAAGCGTGTCCAATAGCCCGTCGTGTTCAACCCATCGGTTAAGCAGGTTGTAGGAAGGCTGATGGATCAGGCACGGTGTTCCAAGGTCTTTCAAGATGGCAAGCGCTTCGCGCGTTCTTTGCGAGTTGTAGCTTGAAATCCCGACATAGAGTGCGCGCCCGGAGCGCACGATATAGTCCAGAGCGCCCATAGTCTCTTCCAGTGGGGTATCCGGATCAAACCGGTGGGAATAAAAAATATCTGCGTAGTCGAGCCCCATCCGCTTGAGCGACTGGTCACATGAGGCCACAAGATATTTCCGTGATCCCCACTCCCCATAAGGACCTGGCCACATGTCATAGCCAGCCTTGGTTGATATGATGAGTTCGTCCCGATAGCCTGCGAAATCAGTTTTTAAAATTGCGCCGAATGCTTCTTCCGCCGATCCCGGCGGCGGGCCATAATTATTTGCCAAATCAAAGTGTGTAATACCCAAATCAAAGGCAGTCCGGCAAAGCTCGCGCTTTGTCAGTTGCGGCGTATCCCCACCGAAATTGTGCCACAGCCCAAGGCTTATCGCGGGTAGCTTTATGCCAGACTGACCGCAACGGCGATAGACCATTTGCTCATAGCGATCGGGATCAGGAAGATAAGGGTGCGGTCGGGGTTTCGGAGGGCGTTGCACTTTGCTCATCTTTCCATAATCCTAGATCATCACACCTTGTCAATTCAACGAGATCGCAATCAGGCATCAGCAAAGCCTGCTGCAATCACTTCCAACGAACAGAAGTTGCGGCCGAAACTCGGCCGTAGGCCATTTTGACTTCGCTGCGCTCGGCGTGAACGACAGCTGCGCAGACTTTCCTGCCCTTCGTGATGGCCGATTAAACGCCTGCTTTGTAGTGCTTTAGAAACATCGCGACACAATCGTCCAATACGTCTTTCGGCGTGGGGTTCTCACCGAGGAAGAACTCCGGCCAGAAGAAGAAGTTTTTCACCAGAGCCAGAAGCTGGTTCGTCGCCAAGACTGGGTCGGCTTTGCGGAGCACACCCGCATCCATGGCTTCGCTGATCAGCCTCGTTATCGGGTAGTCATGTGTCGCGGTTTCACTGAAGAATTGCCGGGACCGGTCAAGGTCACGGATCAATTCTGAGATAACCATCCGGTTTAATCCGATGCCGGTCTCATCTGTGATCACCCCAATGTAGCGCCACAAGGCTTCGTTCAATTGCTCGACGAAGTCGCGATCCGGATCATAGGGCACTGGCTCCATGCTCCGGTTCTGCTCCAGCATGATCTGTGAGATCGCCTCGAAAAGGGCCTCCTTGCTCTCGAAATGATTGTAGAGCGTGCGACTCGATACGTTCGCTTTTTTGGCGATTGAAGTGGTCTTTGCCCCCAGAAACCCCTGCTCTTTGAACTCATCGATGGCCGCGTTAATGATATCTTTTCTTTTCTTTTCAGTGCGTTTCACGGTTTCTACCTCAAAAAGTAAAAAGATGTGTTTACAAACACCATCTCCCCACCATAAGTAAACACAACAATTTACTTTAGCAAGGCGCAAAGCTGCCTGACCCCGAAAGGACCAAGACCATGACGACCCAACATCTGACCGCAGGCAAAAACGAAGTCACCTTCAAATCCTTTGGCGTGGATTTGGCAGGCGATCTCTACCTGCCCCAAGGCTTTGATGAGACCAAGACCTACAAGGCCATCGTGGGCGCCAGCCCGTTCCCTCAGGTCAAAGATCAGATCCCGGCCACCTACGGGCCGGAAATGGCCGCGCGGGGTTTCATATACCTCGGTTTCGACTACCTCGGCATGGGCTCATCCCCTGCGCTGCCCGGGGAGCACAAGCAATCCCGCTACATGTTTCGCTTAATCGAAAACACCTGGGACGCCGTGTCCTACCTCGGCACACTCCCGTTCGTTGACGAGATTTACGGTCTGGGCGTATGCCAGGGCGGCTCAATCATCGCGTCAGCAGCTGTGACCGACCATCGGATCAAGAAAATTGCTATGGTGTCGGGCATGATGGCGGCTGACGGTTTCCAATGGACCGACCGCGATATGGTCAACCAGCAGATCGCAGCCTCGAACGCCTCGATGCAGAAGATGTATGAAACAGGCGAACCGGATTATGTCGCTCCCTTTGGCCTCAATGATGAGCAATCCCGGGAGGACTTTGTCGGATCGGGCGTTAATCCGATGGCTGGTGAATCCTACGACTATTACGGTCGCGATGGTGCCAAAGGCCCGGTCGCGGTTCCGACCTACACGAATATGCATATCGGCGATCAGGGAATGCAGTCTCTGATCTCTATCGGAGAAGCTTATGCCGACAAGATCGTGCAGCCGTCCCTGACCATCTACAGCAGCACGGCCTTTACCGCGCCATGCTCCACCCAGTTTGTTGAGAAGCTGACGAACGACCACGAGGAACTTGCGTTTGACGAGTTCTCCCATGTGGACTTCTACTACAAGCCCGAGGCTGTGAAGGCATCAACCGATGCTGTTGCTAAGTTCTTCAATAGATGAAGTGATGAGGCAGAGGTCATACAATGGTCTCTGCCTCCTTGCCGACAAGCGGAAGTTAGCTCGAGGTTCGGCAATGGCCGCTACGGACTCGAAGCGGTCGATCGCTGCAACTTACATGAATGTCTGCTTCGCGGACAAATCCGACCTCGGTACTTCCAATTCTTTGGGGTGCTCCGACGCCTTATTCACTCTTGGAAGGGAATGCTTGTATAAGCTCCGACCTCGTCATTTCCTGTGCGTTCGTTGAATGCTCTGATCATTTCGTTTGTAGCTTTGGCCGCTTCGCGGTCCATGCTCTCGAGATCAAATTCGGAGAACGGGAACTCTGCAGCTGAGTCAGGCGGTTGCTTGGGCATTTGTACTGGTGCCGGGAAAGACTCTTCATTGGGCACTCCTTGACGAGTACGAATATTATCTTTGGTTACATTCCAGGTCATGAAATCAGCCGCCAAGTCCAATGGCCCATCATATGTCTCTCGGATTGCTGAATAGACGGCCAGCGCAATGTCATGATCGTTTTGGAAGTGGTAGCAAACCGCCAATCTTGGTTCCGTTTCGGACATAATCTTACCGAATGCTTGCGCGGAAGTGTGCCCTTGAGAACCAACAAAAATTGCTTCGGAAGGGGCAAACCCATATTTCTCGATCATGAAATCTGGAGGGGTGAAGCACTCATGAATTGCAAGGTCCGCACCTACCGCATGCTCTCTCCACCATCGCGTAGGTAACGTGTCGGATGAAAAAGCAAACTTCAGACCGTTCCATTCAAGTAGAAAACTAACTGATTGTTCACCATGTATGGCCGGCAGGGTTCTGACCTGAACACCGTTTTCGTCAAAAATGACGTTATTCACGATTTTCCAATCGAATTCGTTAACCTCAAGTTGCAGCCCTCTAGGGTCGACCGCCGCCCCACGAGTCGCTTCTTCCCATGCCCACATTTTCTTCATGTGATCTGCCCAAGACTTTGTTCCCCACTCAGGCTTGATGCCTTCGGCCCCCCAAAGGCGAACAGGCGTTAGACGGTTGTTTACGGGACCGGTGAAGTAAAAGGCTGGAAAATCGCCAGCATGATCTAGGTGCAGGTGACCCAAGAAGACTTTATCCAGCTGATCCAGTGGAATCCCAAGCGCCATGATCCTTTCATAGGATCCCTCTCCCATATCGAAGATAAACTTTTCGCCATTTCCCAATTCAACCAAGAAACATGCCGCAGCTTGTTTCAGACGCGGCTGAGGCATACCGGTGCCACAGGCGACAACTCGCATTTCGTCAGGACCCAGAGCCTCGGTTCCTGGATAATAAACAGTTTGGTTAGGAAACGGCTCCGTCCTCGACCATTGGGATGGATCATTGCTCTGCGCGACCACAGTGTTTGCCGAAGCCAAAAAAACCGTAGATATGAACGCCAAAATACAGTTTTTATTTTGCGCGGAAAAAGCCATTGCAATTGCCTCCGATCAGGGTCAACTGGAATTTTCAACAGTCTGAAGCCGATTCATAATAGGATCGCAGATTTTGAATGCGTCTGGCAAGGTTTCAAGAAATTGCCGGATTTGCGGCATGGTTTTCTTTTGATTTTATTTGCTGCTTTGGGCTCAGAGCAGGCTTCGCTGCAACGGGAACCAATGACAGCAACGCGGACAAAGCCGCCTTTCGTGCCGATGTTGTCAAACACAGCAAACGACCCATTCCTGATGTCACCACGTTGGGGCTCGGCCAACCTGTGGAGGCATTCTTGACGATTGCCTCCGGCGGATAGGCAAAGATAACAGGTTTGGCCGTCATTTCTGGCGAGGATCTGGGCTTCGTCATAACGCACCACCTGACAAGGATCTGTTCATAATCATTGGTGCGCCGATAGCAGCCAATCCTATCCTGCGTTGGTCCAAACCTCGGGGTTGATCATGTGAATGGGAGCGCCTTCAGCATAGGCGTTCACCTGATCGAAAATGTCCGAGAATTGCAGGTCGAACTCATCTTCGGTCACAAAGCCGATATGCGGCGTCGCGATCAGATTTGGATGCGATAGCAAAGGGTCCTTAGGGTCAGTGAGCGGCTCGGTATCAAAGACATCAATTGCGGCCTTGCCCGGGCGTCCGGAAATCAACGCGTTCAACAAAGCACTCGGAGCGATTAACCCGGCCCGAGAGGTGTTCACAAACAACGCTCCAGGTTGCATCTGCGCGAAATCCGGCGCGGTGATGATGCCGTGTGTGTTTGGCTTCAGGCGAACATGGACTGAGACAACATCACTTTGAGCAAAGAACGCTTCGCGGTTTGCGGCGACCTGAACGCCATCTGCATGCGCTCTCGCCCGACCTTCGTCCGAGGACCACCAGACCACATTCATCCCGAACGCCTCGGCGTAGCCAGCAACAGCGCGGGCGATACGGCCATATCCATACAGCCCCAGTTTCCTCCCCTTCAGGGTCTTACCAACTCCGGCCTGCCAATGCCCGGTTTTGACCGAGGCCATCTGCGCAGGCAAATCGCGCATCCCCGCCATGATCAGCGCCCATGTCAGTTCGGCTGCGGCATATGAAGGCGTGCCGCCATGCATGTTCGAACACAGCAGCACTCCGTTATCCGAGCATGCCTGCACGTCGACATGCGGGTATACGCTGCGCTGACTGACCAATTTCAGGTTCGGGAGTTTTTCAACCAAATCGCGGGTGATCTTGGTTCGTTCGCGAAACAACACCAACGCCTCAGCCTCCTGCAAGCGTTCAGCCAATTTGCTGGTATCCTCGACATGATCTGTCCAGACCTTCACGTTATGGCCAGATAGCTTTTCAAAACAGGGCAGGCCCTGCAGTGTGTCAAACCAATCATCCAGAATGTGAACTTTCATCGACTTCCTATACCCTACTCGGTGCTCAGTTTTCTTGGCGTCGGCACAGAATGACGCGTGTCGAGTGCTTCGAGCGCATTGCGAACCCGTTCGCGTTGATCCAGCAAATGGTTGAATTGCTCATCACACCCGGCAATCGGTATTGGGTATTCCGCGATGTCCCTCCGCAGAGCCGACTGCGCCAGCCTGAGCTCCTGACGCGCGATATCAAGGCATTCAGAATAGTCGTCCATCGGGATATCCTCAAAATGTATACTATTGTATACTAAATGAGAGATGCCATTTCAACTGCCGTTCCACTCAGATTCCGGTACATAAACATGACCATCCGCCAATTTGCGCGCAGTCCTCACCAGACCAACAGAATTTACGTTGAACTCCCCGTCGTTCGAGAAGTTCACCAGAACGTCAATCTTGCCTGAGGCGTGCTCCAACACAACTTCAGCCGGACTTGAAACTGGGCGATCAAGCAGCCCGTCGGCAACGGTTCCCTGCGTCAAAGCGCAGGATGCCATGCATTGCGCACCCGTAACGGCCATTGTTGGGTGGGTTTTCCATGGCATGAAATACCGAACCGCAAGGGTTCCACCCTCTCTGGCGGGTGCCATCAGGCCGAATTTGGGAGTTACAGATTTCGATACGTCCCCCATACCCATCAGTTCCCCAGCTTCGATCCGTACTGCCTCCATCCGGTCAAAGAAAGCCCGGTTAGCATTCAGCTCTTCGGCGCTTTCGTACCCTGTCAGTCCGAAATCCGCTGCCCGGGCTATGGCCATCGGCATAGCGACATCCATGCAAGTCAGCTCGATCCCCTGCACTGTATCGCGCAAATTTCCTGTTGGTAGAAATGAACCTGTCGCCGAGCCCACAACGCCCATAAAGCTCAGTTGCACGGGTGCAGAATGACCGGGAACCCCCGCGATTTCCGCATCGCCCTCGTAGACCAACTCTCCGCCTGGGGTCTGTACTTTTGCAACGACACGGGCACCCGTATTTACAGCGCGAATGCGGATTTCGGTCTCATCGCCGTTGGGCTGAAGCAATCCCATTTCGATCGCAGCTGGACCAACTCCCGAGAGGATGTTTCCGCAGGTGGGCTTAAAATCGACCAGCTTCTCATCAACAGAAACCTGTGCGAAGAAATAGTCGATATCTGCCCAGTCGTCCTCGCTGACTGAAAGCATCGCCACTTTGGTCGTCACTGCGTTACCACCACCGATCCCGTCGATGTTGAGCGCTTGTCCAGCCCCGAGGGCAGCAACCAGCACATCAGCCAGCTTGTCCCTATCTTCAGGAAGATCAGAACGCCGAAAATAAGGTCCTCGGGAAGTGCCGCCGCGCATGAAGACATATGGGATTGCTGTCTGGGTCATTGCGAACCCTCCTTTACAAACCTTTGAAATTTCTGATTTCAGTGCCGCCCGGCCCGCCTAATTGACCGGCCGGGCAAACGTTGAGCGCCTACTTTAGCGGCCATGGCAGGTTCACCATGTCTTGCAGCAGACCCGGCGGGAAATCCCGGTTCAGGGCACCAGCCATAAAGCAAATGAAACCGATGCCGCAGGCCGTCAGGAGCAACGTCATCTGCCAGCTGGTCCCGGCGCGAATGCGGAAGAATGCGATCAGGAACCCGATCAGGGCGAGGATGAACCCCACAACCCAGGTGGCCGCGATCAGACTTGCGAACCACGCGAGCGTTGACCAAAGTCCATGTGGCGCGCTTGCATCCTCGCCGGCAATTTCCTTGTCGGCAAAGATTGCATCCCCCTCGGGTCGCCGCATCATCTGGATCAACAGAATGACGCAGCAGAACAGCGACACGCTGCCGATCACCAGCGGGATGATCTTGTCGGTCATGTTGTAGTCAGGGATCATGTTGGCATTGACCAAAGCCACGATCAGATAGGCCATGATCACCAGCAGAAAGATCAGCGGCGCGCGCTTGCTGCCGGATTTGACCTCACCTTCGGCCATGATCATCTTGGCTTGACGA
The DNA here is from genome assembly GCF_056542605.1 of Ruegeria sp. AB8. Classification (NCBI taxonomy): domain Bacteria; kingdom Pseudomonadati; phylum Pseudomonadota; class Alphaproteobacteria; order Rhodobacterales; family Roseobacteraceae; genus Ruegeria; species Ruegeria sp. AB8. Next base: position 34,750 of record NZ_JBQGAB010000025.1, on the reverse strand, counting down.
ATGCCTAGAATGACCGAAACCACGGTGACCACGATCAGTATGATAACGATCGGGCTGAAAACATACTCCATGCCTTCGCCAAAGCTCTTGCGGAAGCGGAAAGAGGCAATCTGGAACGCCTGGTTGGTGAATTTTTCAACCGGGTTCGACAGCACGAACCCAATAAGAAAGGCCGGGCGCGACCAGTCGAAACGGCGCAGGAAAATGCCGATCAGACCGATGACGAACAGGGCCAGCAGGTCTTCGAAGTTTTGGCCGGACTGGAATGCCGCGAAGCTGATCAGCATGAACAGAAACGGCGCCAGATAAGTGAAGCGGATTGTCGTCAGTTTGGCGATCCCGCCCGAGGCGGCGATACATAGGATGGTGCCCACCACGTTGGCGAGAGCCAGCAGCCAGACAATCGAATAGGTGATGTCGAGATTATCCTTGAGCATGCTAGGACCAACCTCGATATCGCCGGATCCCAACAGTGCAACAGCGCCGATAAAGATCGCCATCGAACCCGAGCCGGGGATACCAAACAGCAGCGTTGGCACCAGACCGCCGCCTTCCTTGGCGTTGTTCGAGCTTTCCGGCCCGATTACACCACGCACTTCGCCCTTGCCGAAGTTGCTTTTGTCCTTGGTGGATTGAACCGAATGACCATAGGCAATCCAGTCTACCACCGAGCCTCCGAGGCCGGGGATGACACCAACAACCACGCCAATGATAGAACAGCGGACCGACAACCAGATGTTCGCAGCCCAGTCTTTGACACCGTCAAGCCAACCCGCGCCCAGTGAGGCGCCCTTAGCAATGGATCGGTCTTGTCGCAACAGCGAGACGATTTCGGGTACCGCAAAGATACCCAAGCCAACGATGACTAACTTCAGACCATCCGTCAGATAGGGAATGTCATAGGTCGCCATACGCAGCGATCCGCCAGCGTCCGCTTCGCCAATCGTACCAACCATCAGGCCCAGCCCAGCGGCGGCAACGCCCTTTAGCGGGATACGTCCGGCTAGGATGGCAACCATAGACAAGCCAAGAATGGTGATCATCAGCATCTCGGGCAGACCGAATGCCAGAACAATGGGCCGCGCGGCCAGGATGAACATGGTCAGGAAGGTTGCACCGACCAGACCGCCAAACAGCGATGACGCAAAGGCTGCAGACAGCGCCCGCGCGGCTTCGCCCTTTTTCGCCATCGGAAAGCCGTCCAGCACGGTCGCTTGCGAGGCGGAACTCCCGGGGATGCCCATGAGAACTGATGCGAAGGTGTCAGAGGTCGGAACAACGGCAACCATCCCGATCATCAACGCCAATCCAAGGATCGGGTCCATGCCGAACATGAAAGGCAGCAACAAGGACAGACCAGCAATACCGCCAAGTCCGGGGAAAACACCTACTGCCAGTCCCATAACGACACCGAGAACAAGATACCCCAAAACGATGGGTTGCAGGATCAGACCCCACGCGTCACTGAGAGCAGGAAGAGCTGTGGCGAAAACCTCCATAGCGGCCGCCTTTCATTCAATTCTTTTAGGGATCAAATGCGCGCGCCCATTGCTGTGGGCACGCGCTGTGATTGTTCGGCTTAGTTCAACTCAACACCGTAGGCTTCTTTAAGCCAGTTCAGAACGTAGGCTTTGGCGTTGTCGTCGACGTTTGTCGCGGTTTGAAGCGCCGACTTGGAGCCGTCACCTACGAACACCGGGTATTTGCCCACGCGCTTCGACGAGATGTCGGCAAAGTCGCCACGCTCGGTTACAGCCTGGAACGCTGCGGTGTATGCGTCGACCACTTCTTGAGGTGTATCACCCGGCAGGAAGGCCAGCTTTTGAACCGGGAAACCGGCTACAAAGAACGCCTTCCATGCATCCCATGCCTCACCGCTGGTTTCACAACCATCGGTGGCTTCGCATACTTCTTTGAATGTCGGGATGTCCGGGAATGTTGGGTCACGGACGATGTTGCCGTCTGCATCCAGAGCACCCCAGGTCATCATCGGCACAGCCTGACCGGATTCAACCAGCGGGGCCGATCCGCCCAGATAGCCGGACGAGGTCTGATAGTCGATATTAGCTTCGCCGCGCTCGAACATCAGACGACCGTCTCCGCGTCCCTTGATGCCGAAGACAGGCTCGACATTCATGCCAAGCATTTGCCAGGCCAGCAGAGGCACAAGGTCAAGACGTGTTGCACCCTGCGAACCGTAGATGAAGTTGGTGTCTTTCAGCGCATTGGCAGAGCCATCAAACTTCGTGCCATCCTCTGCGTTCAGATAGGCGACACCACCGGTTCCGGATGCCATAACAGGAATCCAGTCGTTGTATTCGTAGCGCACGCGCGGATCCCTCAGCAGATACGGGAACTGAGTTGAACCGGAGGTGCCAAACAAGAGCGTGCCATCATCATGGCTCTGCTCCTGGAACCAGTTTGCGCCTTTGGTCGAACCAGCGCCCGGCATAAATTTCACGACCACTGTCGGTTGACCCGGTAGAGCTTCGGACAGAAGCGGCGCAAAGAAGTTGGCCCATTTGGCAGACCCGCCGGTTTCCGAGAACGGGATGACCCATTCCACAGTCTTACCCGAGAAATCAACCTCGGCTGCGGCAGGTGCGGCGATACCGGCGGCGGCGATCAGCCCCACGACGGCGCGACGGGTGAAGTTGGAAATGGTCATTGGTTCCTCCCTGTTGACCAGACAACCACGTCAACGCCCTCCGCGCTACCGTGATCGCAAATAGAACTGTGGGGTTGATTCCCCCTCCCATCTGGCAATCATGGAGTGCCAACCTTGCGCGAAACTTGCAGGAGACCCGATGCGGATCGTCATCGTCGAAGACAACGAGACCCTCGCCAAAGCTATTGCCTATCGCCTACGTGACCGGGGTCATGCAGCAGAAGTGCTTTTGGATGGCGATGAGGCTGACTTGTATCTTGCGCAAGAGGGCGCAGACTTAGTTGTTCTGGACATCAATTTGCCCGGACAGTCGGGACTGGAGATCCTGAAGTCTCTTCGCAATCGTGGTGACGGCGTACCGGTGATCTTGCTTACGGCACGTGCCGAAACAAGCGACCGGGTTTCGGGGTTGGATATGGGCGCCGATGACTATCTGGTTAAGCCATTCGAAATGGACGAGTTGGAAGCACGTATCCGGGCGCTTTCCCGACGCAAAGAGCTCGACTACGGGGCAAAAGAGAGCATCGGTGGCCTGGAATTCGACCGCGCTGCCCGACAGGTTACTGTACAGGGCAAGGTTATGGATATTCCGCGGCGGGAAATCGCGGTGCTTGAGTGCCTGTTGGAACGCAGGGGCAGAATTGTTCCCAAAAGCCAACTAACGGATTACGTCTACGGCGTGGGTGCCGATGTCGAGGCCTCAGCCGTCGAGCCTCATGTATCGCGGCTGAGAAAACGTCTTCAAGATCTCGGTATTAGGATTAAGACAGCCCGAGGTCTGGGGTATCTGCTTGAGGTGCAGAAGTGATCAAACACGGCTCGCTCAGGTTAAGACTTTTCATTCTTATCCTAACCCCCTTGGTGTTAATTGCCGCTCTGCTTGGTCTTTGGCGCTTTATGATTGCGCAAAATACGGCTCAGGAATTGTTCGACGACAGCCTGCTATCTGCAGGTCTCGCAATATCGCGAGATGTTGCGATTTCGGGAGGTGATGCGCTGTCACCAACGACACGCAGCATGATCCGTGACGCATCAGGCGGAGAGATTTTTTACCACGTAACGGGCCCCGGCGGCATCTATGTGACAGGCTATGCCTACCCCCCTGCCGCCACCAACCCGTCTGATCAAGAGGTGTACAAGCCCCAGTTTTTCGAAGCGCTCTACCGCCAAGAACCAGTGCGCGTTCTTAAGATGACAGAACGCGTGACCATTGAAAATCTAATCGGAGATGCGACGGTTACAGTCTGGCAACGTATGGCGGATCGCAACGCTTTCGCGAATGAATTGTCAATCCGCGCAGGAATTCTAATGGGAATTCTGCTGGCCACCCTCGCCATTGTGGTGTGGTTCGGCGTCGCTCGTGGCCTTAGGCCCTTGCTGGATTTGCAGGACGCAATTGACCTGCGTTCACCGGATGACCTCAGTGAGATTAAGCGCCCTGTCCCAGTCGAAGTTCAAGGAGTTGTCAGAACCCTGAACCGGCTTTTTGGGCAGGTGGAAAACAGTATCAAAGCCCATCAAGTGTTCATATCCGAAGCTGCACATCAGCTGCGGAATCCAGCGGCCGCCGTGCAATCGATGGCCGAAGCGCTGCAGGACGCAAAAACGGATGACGACCGAGAAAAACGCATCTCAGAGCTCGTTGCGGCGGCAAAAAACTCCGCAACGGTTGCCGAACAGCTTTTGTCACTCGAGAGGCTCAGACAGCCAACGCATCAAGACCAAATGGATAAAATTGACTTCCGCTCGGTCGTGGAAGAGGCCTGCGCCGAGATGGGAGTCCACATCCTCGCAAAGGGTATCGAGTTTGATGTCACGATGCCTGAGAGGGCGGTCACTGTATTCGGCGATCGGGTCTTTCTGATTGAGGCTCTAAAGAACCTTTTGGACAACGCAGTCAAACACGGTCGCCCAAAGTTAAGCCAAATCTCAGTTGTGCTGCGGTGTGACAGCAAATTCGTCAACCTAACTGTGGCGGATGACGGATCTGGCCTTTCGCCAGACCAAAGCGAAGTGGCATTCAATCGGTTTTCTCAGTTGGAGTATTCCGAGGGCAGCGGATTGGGGTTATCAATCGTCTCTGCAGTGGCGCAGCGCCACGGAGGAATTGTCGAAATCAACCAAGTCGAAAGAGGAGCGAGCATTACGCTTGAGCTCCCCATAGTCCTGTAATCTGTTTCTAATTCCCCTCGGAACCCGAAACCAGTCAGTGTTAACGCGAGTTTTTCGATTGCCGCGAAAGTCAGTTTTTCGCCCTGAGCGACGAACGCAGCGCTTATCATCTATATCTATGTCGTCTTTGGGCTTGGTGCTGACCTTCGCGTGATTATCGCGAGCGACCGCTATGCGGACCAAGCGGTCGCTCACTCGTTTGATTTTCGCCCGGATCTGTATTCTGGAAGTTTGGCCAAGGCCGATTTCAACGCGTCACCCCATCCATCGGAAATAATGCGAAAGTACCGGTCATCGGATTCGAATCTTGACCGCATACCGCCATCAAGGCTGTCTTCATCGTAGAGAAGCAGGTCAAGCGGAGCCCCGACAGACAGATTGGCCTTAATCGTGGAGTCAAAACTGACAAGCAAGAGTTTTACGGTTTCCGGAAAACTCATTTCCGGATCATAGGCTCGCACCAGAATAGGGCGACCATACTTTGTCTCACCGATCTGAAAGAACGGAGTGTCGTCGCCGGCCTCGATAAAATTGCCTTCAGGGTAGATCAAAAACAGGCGAGACGGGCCGCCCTTGATCTGGCCTCCAACAATGAGTGTCGCGTGAAAAGCGCTGTCAGCTTGCTGACCAGACCGGGCATGCTCTTCGATGACGTCGTTCAGCGTAGACGCGACCAGTTGCGCAACTTGAAACATTGTCGGTGCTTCTAAGATCGATGGTGAACGATCTGCCGGCGCTTTTGTTCGTTCTTCCAGAAGGCTTATCGTGGCCTGCGTAGTGGCCAAGTTTCCGGCCGTTAGGATAGTGATCGACCGGTCCCCTTCGACTGTCCAATTGAACATCTTGTTGAAGGTTGAAACATTGTCCACGCCTGCATTCGTGCGCGTATCGGACATGAACACCAGCCCGCGATTCAGCCGCATGCCCACAGCATAGGTCATCAAATTCTCCGTTACTGCTGTGCGACTTGCAACTGCACTGTCAATTGCTCGCCCGCTGTCCCAATTCTATTCCCTATTACCGGTGCGGCTTGGGCATAGTCCAGCCCGGTTGCGACGCGTACGTATCGATCGTCGGGTGAAATCCCATTTGAAACGTCAAACCCCACCCAGCCAAGCCTGTCCAAATGCACTTCGGCCCAGGCATGGGTCGCGTCCTGCAGCTCTGTTTCGTTCATCATCAAATAGCCCGAAACGTAGCGTGCTGGCACTCCGAGCTGTCGCGCGCAGGTAATGAAGATGTGCGCGTGGTCCTGACACACACCGCGCTCGGCCTTGAGGGCATCTTCTGCGCTCCAGCCCGGGTGCGAACTTCCAATTTCGTACGAGACCTGAGCTCGAATTTTTTCGGACAGAGCATGCATCTGCTTCAGCGGATCGCTGTTGGGCAACGCGATTATCAGCTCTGCAACTCCTTTCCCTGGCGATGTCTGCGGAGTGCCTCTTTTGAACAGCCACAAGGGCGTCGACCCTTCGTGACGCCCCAGAACACCGTGCGTGTCTTTCACTTCAACAACGCCTTCGGAGATCAACGAGATGCTTTGAGTGTTTGCTTCGAAACTGATCAATTCCACCGTGTTGCGGTGATAGTCTTCAAATGTAAGCTCTTTGCGCCCGCCGGTGATCTGGGTACTCCAACTTACAATGCTCTGATTTCGAAATGACTTTGGTGTTTTTCGAAGCTGTTGCAGTCCGAAAGGAACCGGCGCGTCGAAATCGTATCGTGTCTCGTGTCGAATGTGCAGTTTCATTGGCTACTCGTAGAACCTATAATCAATCTCGATCTGACGGCTTAAGTTGCCGAGATCGGTCAGAAAATCCTGAATGTACTCATGCAGACCGAATTCAAAGATATCGGAAATTTTCTGATCCAGGTATTTCTCGTAGAGAGCATTTGATGCCTCGCACGAAGGCCCGGCAAAGCCGTAGTCTTTCTTTAGGTAAGACAGGTTCTCTTGAATTTTTCTGCAGCAAAAGTGAAGGCTGCGCGGCATTCGCTGATCCAGGATCAAAAATTGGGCAATATCAGACGGCCGGGTTTTCTCACCATGGGTCATTCGATACCCACCACCAGCGCCAACAGAACGCAGGATGCTTTCCCATTGGATGTTGTCTAGCGACGAGCCGACCGAGAAGGCTGTGGGCAGAAGAACGTAGTACTTCACGTCCAAAATGCGCCCGGTATTGTCGGCCCTTTCGACAAACGTCCCGATGCGGGTGAAATCGAAAATGTCGTTGCGCAGCATAGTCCCCAATGTGGCACCACGGACCAGAGCCGCCTGTTGGCGAATGAGTTCCAAGGTCGCTGGCAAATCCCTCTCATTCACGCGCCGCTTCATCGCCTCATCGATCTGCATCCAGGTGGAGTTCACCGCACTCCAGACATCGTGGGTCAGCGCGGTCCGAACAAGGCGCGCGTTGTCTCGGGCTTGCTTGATGACCGACTTGATCGAGGATGGGTTATCAGCGTCGCGAAGCACCCAATCGACCGCATTGTCTTTTGAAATCTCGTCGTACTTGGCGTGGTACCCATCCAGAACCCCGGCCGTTTTCAGAACCGAACCCCATTCCTCGGCAGAATTCTTTGTACGGGTCAACGCCATTCTCTGACCTGTTTCAAGCAGCCTCGCCGTATTTTCCGCTCGCTCAAGATACCGGGACATCCAGAACAACCCGCCAGCAGTTTTTCCCAGCATGGTCAGTCCTCCAGAACCCAGGTGTCTTTGGTCCCGCCACCTTGGCTTGAGTTCACGACGAGAGATCCCTTCTTAAGCGCCACACGGGTCAAACCGCCGGGTGTGATCTTGATCCCTTCGGGCGATACCAAGACGAACGGCCTTAGGTCAACATGTCTGGGCGCAAGTCCCGAGCGAGCGAAGATCGGAACCGTCGAAAGCGAAAGAGTCGGCTGAGCAATGTAGTTCCCGGGCCGCGATTTGAGCTTGTCGCGGAACACCGAAATCTCTTTCTTGCTGGCGGTCGGTCCGATCAACATTCCGTAGCCGCCAGACCCGTGTACTTCTTTCACAACAAGCTCGGACAAGTTGTCCAGCACGTAGGAGAGAGAGGCGGGATCACTGCAGCGCCAGGTCGGGACGTTTTGCAGCAAGGGCTTCTCACCCGTGTAGAATTCAACGATTTCAGGCATGTAGGAATAGATCGCCTTATCGTCGGCAATACCGGTCCCTGGCGCGTTGGCGATCGTGATGCCTCCTGCGCGGTAAACGTCCAGGATGCCCGGAACGCCCAAGGCGCTATCGGGGTTAAAATTCAGGGGGTCCAGAAAGTCGTCATCTACCCGGCGGTAAAGTACGTCGATGGGCTTATAGCCCCTGGTGGTGCGCATGCAGACGCGCCCATCGACAACGCGTAGGTCGTGGCCTTCGACCAACTCCACAGCCATCTGATCTGCGAGGAACGCATGTTCGTAATAGGCCGAGTTATAGATCCCCGGGGTTAATACCGCGACGCTTGGTTCTCCGTCGGCGCAAGCCGGCGCGCAGGCAGCAAGAGATCGTCTCAGATTGCGAGGGTAGTCCGAAACATTCCGAACATTAGTCGCGCTGAAGAGCTCGGGGAACATCTTTAGCATCGTTTCCCGGTTCTCCAGCATATAGCTAACCCCGGATGGCGTACGGGCGTTGTCCTCCAGAACGAAAAACTCGTCCGGTCCGGTTCGCACCAGATCGACCCCAACAATGTGTGTATAGACCTGACCAGGGGGCGAGACGCCAAGCATCTGCGGCAGGAACGCTTCGTTCCCGGCAATCATCTTAGCGGGTACGCGTCCGGCACGCACGATTTCTTGGCGGTGATAGATATCGTGGAGAAAGGCGTTGATTGCCCGAACCCGTTGTTCAATACCGCGTTCCAGCCGCTGCCATTCTCGTGCTGAAATGACACGCGGTACGATATCAAATGGGATTAGGCGTTCCTCAGCCTCGGCTTTTCCGTAAACGTTAAAAGTGATGCCCGTTAGCCTAAAGACTTCTTCGGCTTCGCGCTGTTTCGCCCTCAGTCGCGATACGTCTTCAGCATTGAACCAGCGGCCGATCTCTTGGTATGGACCTCTGAGTGATCCATCGCCGTTGAACATTTCATCAAAACACTCACTCATGCTTTAAGTTTTACGCATAGATCAGATTTTTCAAGTCATTCAGGCTTGGTTGGAAGCTGCCTTTGGAAGGAGCGTCTAATTTTCAGGCTAACTGGATCTGGATAATGTGATGATCTTAACAACATGCCGTTTTTTTGTTTTTTTTGTTGAAGTCACATTCAATGTGTCCGTTGTCAGAAGATTTGGGGCGTGACGGAACAAGAAGCTGGCTTCCAGTGGGATTTTTGATCCAACTGGGTGCAATACGGCTAACTATGCACCACCTCTAGAGCAGACATTCGTGCACCGCGCAGCGTCCGGGAGAAGGGGATCGACGCAGTCATCCGACAGCTTTAGTCAAAAGACTGGTTTGCGGATGCGAACAGTCATTTGGACCTCTCGCGGGAAAGATAGAGGTGACCACCTTTGAAGTACAGTCCGATGGGTCTTCAAGCTTTACTCCGAGACTCTACTGTCGCCTGAACAGGTCGACGATACACTAAGAGTTTTATTCGGAAGATTATTTAGGGCCAATCAAATGCCCTCAGATCAGCGGTTGCCAGGGCGACGCACGGCCTTCCCGAGTATCCCGTGGGTACCTTGCAGGTTTTTCCCGAGTGATCCAAGAGGGTCACGGGGGATAGTGGGAAGGACCACGTATTCATATCCCGCTCAGATTTTTGCCCCTAAATGCAAATCATTTGGTTTAAGTGAATAGGTGTGCAACCCCGCACGAACCCTGAGCACCCCTTGGGGTTCACTTCAAACTCCCATGCGCCATATTATCGGCAGAGCCAAAGGAGAAAACACCGCCATGTCTTGGAACCCTGCGCTAGATCCCCATTGCCCCGCAGGTGACGCCGTGGATGCCATAGATACCATCATCATCCCACGTGCCCGCGATCTGGGAGGTTTCGAGGTACGCCGCGCCCTGCCCGCTCCAAAGCGCCAAATGGTTGGAAGCTTTATCTTTTTCGATCAAATGGGACCCGCGGAGTTCTTGCCGACAAAAGGCATGGACGTACGCCCTCACCCTCATATCGGCTTAGCTACAATAAGCTACCTATATCGTGGTCGTATGCACCACCGGGATAGCCTTGGGACGGACTCTTGGATCGAACCGGGCGCAGTCAACTGGATGGTCGCAGGACATGGCATCACGCACTCGGAAAGAACCGACGACGAAACCCAAGTAGACCCAATGCCGTTCTTCGGTATTCAGACTTGGGTTGCCCTCCCAAAGGATCATGAAGACCGTGATCCAATGTTCCAACATGCACCCGCAGATGCTCTGCCGTTCATGGAAGGCGAAGGCAAAGAAGTACGCCTGATACTTGGAAATGCATACGGAGAACGAGCGCCCGTTGAGACGGCCTCAGAGATGTTTTACGCCGATGCGATATTGCAACCGGGTGCCAGCATTCCACTACCGGATGATCACGAGGATCGCGGCGTGTACGTCGTCGAGGGTTCGGTTACGGTCGCCGGGGATACCTTCGAGGCAAGTCAGATGATGGTTTTCCGCCCTGGTGATCGCATTTCGATGAAAGCTGGTGAAAGAGGCGCACGAGTGATGTTGCTGGGCGGTGAGACTCTTGAGGGGCCCCGTCATATCTGGTGGAACTTCGTGGCTTCCTCCAAGGAGCGCATCGAAGAAGCAAAGGAGGCTTGGAGGGCCGAGGCGTGGGATAGCAACCAACGGTTCCACTTGCCGCCTGGTGATGACCAAGAGTTCATCACGTTGCCAAAAAGGTAGTTAATCCATCAAGCAAAAGAACTCTGATCTTTTCTATCGGAAGCTCAAAGGGAATTTGAAGGGCGTTGAGGTCTTTCAACCAAGAGCATCCTCTTGTGAGCACCCAAAATGATAGATCAAATACAAAACGCCGTCGGTACCAATTGAGACGCATTTCTTGCTTTAAGTTTTTATAGCAAGACAAATGTCATCTTATGGTCAGGACCCATTGATTTCCTCGGAACGGCGTGATTCACGGTTCGAAAACCGAGCTGACAATGTGTCTGATCTTTTCTGGCTGAAGGATGCGCAGATGGCGCGTGTTGAGCAGCATTATCTTCATCAATCGCAATGGGTTGCGGTGGCGCGACGCCCCCTCCGCCTACGGCCCGCACAAGACGCTATCCAACCGCTGGAAGCGATGGAGCGACAAGGGCGTCTTCGCCTGGATGATGGTGGGTCTTGCTGCTGATCACGGCGAAAAGACGACCGTGATGATTGACGCGACTTACCTCAAGGCGCACCGAACCGCGACCAGCATGGGCGTGAAAGAGGGGGGAGCTTGGACGCCTGATTGGTCGCACCAAAGGCGGCATCAACACCAAGCTGAACGCCATCTGCGACAGCCAAGGCCGACCGCTCAACCTGTTCGTCACCGCCGGTCAGGTCAGCTACTAGGCCACGGTGCGAACCTTCTGGAACGTTCAGATACAAAAGCTGAATTCAAACAATCCTGGTGGCGCAATATCAAAGACAGGCCGCTATTGCAGATCTTTGAACCTACATCTGGGTGAATCCTGAAAGTTCAGCTTTGGGCTCGAGACGGCCGTTCTCTGCAATTGGGATCAATGCCCGCTGCCAGAAAGACATAAGTGATGGTGGGTGAGCTTTGCAGGGGAACTGACCACCCAACCAGAGATCGCTTCACATAACACCGGTTCAGTGACATTAGCAGCTTGTTTTTCCTGAGCTTTCACCTAAAGGTTGCGCGCTTCGGTTTTTAACAGATACCCACGCGGCCTTCCAAGATGTCTGCCCTATGCCCACAGGGAGGTTTTAAGTTAAGTTGACCCAAGCCGCATTCCTTGAAGAGCTTTGTACGCACGCCGCCACAAACTTAACACCATTAAGTCCGTCATGAACCGTTGGATAAACAACCGACGCGTCAGGTGAAATCCCGGTACGGAAAGCTTGGATCGCCTCAGCAGCTTCTCCATAGATATTCGCGAACCCCTCAAGATATCCCTCGGGATGTCCCGGAGGAACTCTACTCAATCGATTAGCTGCGTCACCAGCTCCAGCTCCATTTCGAGTGATCAAACGCTTGGGTTCGTTGTATGGCGTGAACCAAAGATAATTGGGATCTTCCTGAGACCACTCCAGCCCACCTTTTTCGCCATAGACGCGCAAACGAAGTGCGTTTTCGTTGCCGGGAGCCACCTGAGAAGACCACAGCATACCCCGCGCTCCGCCTTCGAAGCGAAGCAAAACGTGCGCGTTGTCATCGACTTTGCGCCCTGGCACAAAGGCCTGCAAGTCTGCCGCCAAGCTTTCCGCCTTCAGCTCGGTTACAAAGCAAGCGAGGTTGTAAGCATGAGTTCCGATGTCACCGGTTGATCCACCCGCGCCCGAGCGTTCGGGATCGGTTCGCCACTCAGCCTGTTTGAAATCCTGCTGCTCAGTCAGCCAGTCCTGGGGGTATTCAACCTGAACCACGCGGATCTTGCCGATATCTCCGTTAGCGACCATTTCACGCGCCTGCCGAACCATCGGATAGCCCGTGTAATTGTGGGTCAAAATGAATAGGGCATTCGCGCTTTCTGCTGCTTTGACCAGTTTTTTTGCATCGGCAAGAGTCGAGGTGAGTGGCTTGTCACAAATTACATGAATACCGCGCTTCAGGAACTCACGCGCGGCTGCATAGTGGACGTGATTTGGCGTGACGATTGAGACCGCCTCGATCCCGGATTTCAGTCGGGCTTCCCTTATCGCCATTTGTTTGAAGTCTTCATAGACCCGTTCGAGCCCCAACGCCTGACCACTTTCAAGAGATTTCTCTGGCGTCGAAGACAAAGCGCCGGCAACCAACTCAAACTTGTCGTCCAATCGCGCCGCTATTCGATGAACGCCGCCTATGAAGGCGTCGTTCCCGCCGCCAACCATGCCAAGTCGAATGCGGCCTGAGGTTTCTTCATTGCGTCCTGTGACCATTACTCGATCCCCAACATTTTTCGATTGGCCGCTTCGTCTGTGCCACCGTCAGCGAAATCATCAAAGGCTTTCTCTGTCACTCGGATAATGTGGTCGGATACAAACTGAGCGCCCTCTCGCGCGCCATCCTCGGGGTGTTTGAGACAGCATTCCCATTCGACGACGGCCCAGCCATCGAAGTCATTCGCCGCCATTTTGGAGAAAACAGCCCCAAAATCAACTTGACCATCACCAAGCGACCGGAACCGGCCCGCGCGATCGACCCAGCTTTGATATCCAGAATAAACACCCTGTCGGCCAGTCGAGTTAAACTCGGCATCTTTGACATGGAACATCCGTATTCGGTCCTTGTAGATGTCGATATTATCCAGGTAGTCGAGGCATTGAAGAACGTAGTGCGACGGGTCGTATAACATGCAAGCTCGTGGGTGATTGCCCGTCCGCTCGAGAAACATCTCATACGTCACGCCGTCGTGGAGGTCCTCTCCGGGGTGAATTTCATAACAGACATCGACACCGCATTCATCCGCGTGTTCCAGGATCGGACCCCACCGGCGTGCGAGCTCGTCAAAAGCTGTTTCAATCAAGCCGGCAGGGCGCTGAGGCCAAGGGTACACGTAGGGCCAGGCCAAGGCGCCAGAGAAGGTCACATGTGCCGAGATACCCAAATTTTTTGAAGCCGATAGCGCTTTTTTGACTTGATCCACTGCCCATTCTTGTCGGGCTCTCGGGTTCCCTCGAACACTTTCGGCTGCAAAACCATCAAACGCACTGTCATAGGCCGGGTGGACGGCCACAAGCTGGCCCTGAAGATGCGTTGACAATTCAGTGACTTCGACACCGTTTTCCCTGGCTTTGCCTTTAAAGTCATCGCAATAACCGGTGCTGGACGCGGCCTGTTCGAGGTCGAACAACCGGCCATCCCAACTGGGAACCTGAACGCCTTTGTATCCGCAGTCAGCGGCCCATTTAGTGATCGCGTCCCACGAATTGAACGGTGCTTCGTCCCCCGCAAATTGTGCAAGAAACAACGCTGGACCTTTGATCGTCTTCATAAAATTTCCTCCCCAAACCTAAGCCTCTATGGCGGTAAATTTTCCTTCAGATAGATGTCGATACGGATTCGTTCCTGAGCTTTGTTGAATGGAACTTTGTCTGAAGTCGCACGCAGAAGGCGGACGGCTGAACGAACAATGTGCCCAGTGTCTTGCGAGATAAGGGCGTCAAATGTACCGAGCTTAAGCGCCTCACGACTGAGCGGAGTAAGCTCATGAGCAATGATCACCAGATCTTTGCTGAGCTTGTACTCTGACAGAAATTGAATCAGACCTGCGTTGCCCGCTGCTGAGGAATATATTCCGACCAGATCGGGGTAGGTTTCAAATATTTCGGGCATCATCTTGTAAATCAGATCCGGGTCATCTCGACCCTCGACAGAGGCTACGACTTCGAGGTGCGAAAATTCCTCAGCCACAACAAGATCAAAGCCTTGACGACGCTCGAGGTGGTCACGAGCCAAACGGGATCCTGTAAGAACCAAGACCTTACCATCGCGATGCACAAATCGTCCCATCAGCTGAGCGGCGGTTCGTCCTGCCGAAACGTTATCAATTCCCACAAAATGGTCTCGCTCAGAACTGGGCAAGTCAGACACTAATGCAACCACAGGAACGCCTTTGTCTCTGAGCCTTTTTACTGCATCGCGAACAGACGGCGTTTCGGGCCCAAAAACGGCAACTCCATCAATATCCGAACTGTCGACAGCATTCAAAATATTGACGATATCTTGCGGCTCGAACGGAGCTACCTTTTTTATCGCAATACGAGTCCGCTCGATAAATTGGTCACGGGATTGTTCTGCGATCTGACTGTTGATTGCCTCCACAAACTCGTTGTCCGTGTCCGGCAGAACAAAGAGGAAGTTGTAAACTCGGTTTCGCGCAAGGTTGGCCGCTGCGGTGTCGCGCACATACCCCAGCTCATCAATTGCCTTTTGTACTTTCTGCACGGTAACGGCCCGCACGCCGGGGCGCCTGTTCAAGACCCGGTCAACAGTCGCGAGACTGACACCGGCGACGCGCGCGAGGTCGTTGACGGTTGGCTTCTTTACCAATTCTAGTTTTTGTTTTTTGTCTTCCACCTGTTATTCAGCCCTCAACCTCCCGCGCTAAGCCTTCAAACAACAAAGCAACAGCTTCAGCGCCGGGATCGTTATGTCCAACTAGGTTTTCTTCGGGAACATAAGCCGCGCGGCCTGCCTTCGCACGACGAATATTTGCGGTGTTATTCGCGCCTTCGCGGGCAGCGTCGGCCGCATGCGTCAGACCAGTTGGCAGTGCGGCAAGTGCCGGTGCCAGGGCGTCAATCATTGTCCTGTCACCGACCTTGGCACCCCCGACCTGGCTGACGCGATTCAGACCTTCAACCAGAGACTTCGGTACCGAAGCCCCGCTCGCACAGGCATCTCCAGCTGCGTTAAAGAAGATTGCAAGTATCACGCCGGAAGAACCACCCATTGTCTGGCTTAACTCATTGCCCAACGCCGGGAAAAGTTGTGTCAGATCAGCAAGCGGCATGCGGTCAAGGCTACCTTGCAATGCTCTCGCGGCAGTGGCCAGTGTGCTTCCTGTATCGCCATCTCCGGATTTCGCGTCCAACTCGTTCAGGTTATTCTCTGCGTTGATTAGCAGTTCAGACAACCGGGTGATCGTTTCCCTTGTGCCGGGATTGTTCGAAGGAATTGGATCGATAGGAGTCAGACCATCAGGCAAAGGCGCTACTTTTATCGGGTCGATGGAATTGACGCCGGGCCAAGCCGCCAGATCAACAGGAGCTTTAAGTGCTGATAAATCTTCCTGACCTACAGGCAGAATAGAAACAGAAAACCCATGCATATCCAGCGAGGTCATCATTGGTGCTGGGCCAATGATATGGTGGGCAATACCAGTCTCGGACAAGGCGTGCGTGAGGACAGCCATTTCTAGCGGAGTCGTAGAACCGAGGTTGTTGACCAACGCCGCACAATCCCCAGACCCAACCCTTTGCTTCAACTTCTCCACCACTGTAGACATGGCTGATACAGCATTTGAGAATTCGACTTGCTGTACTCCGGGCTCGCCATGGATGCCCAAGCCGAGTTCTGCTTTGCCCGGGGCAATCCTGTCTTCTTTTGGAGATCCCGGAACGGTACAGGTGTCCAGGCTCATTCCGATGCTTACGACCTTCGCTATAGTGCTTCTTGCTGCATTGGTAATGGTTTCTAGGTCAGCGCCACTTTCAGCAAGCGCTCCAGCGATTTTGTGTATGAACAACGTGCCTGCTACGCCACGTGGTTGCGGTAGGTCAGGTAGGGCGATGTCATCGTCAACAACGACCATCTCCACCTTACGACCCAGTACTCGGGCGCGTTCAGCCGCCAGCCCAAAGTTTAACCGATCACCGGTGTAATTCTTAACGATAAGCAAGCACCCAGCCTCACCCGTAACCGCAAGAATGCCTGCCAGAACCGCCTCGACTGACGGAGACGCAAACACTTCCCCACATACCGCAGCTGTCAGCATACCAGCGCCAACAAAACCTGCATGGGCGGGTTCGTGACCAGACCCTCCGCCAGAAACCAAGGCGACTTTCGACTTGTCCCAGTCCGATCTGTAAACAACCTTGATGTGCGGGTAGCCGTCCAACCGAGTAAGTCGTCCCCCGGAGGAGGCCAAAAGGCCGTCTATGGCCTCTGTCACCAAGGTTTCTTTAGTATTGAGGAACTGGGCCATGCTTTTGCTCCTTAATTCACTCGCGCGCCGGACGCGTCAAAATACAATGGGTTGTGTGGGCGGATTTTTATGATTTTTCCTGAGGGATAGTCCTGATGGACATCAATCAAAGTCACAACAGGGTGACCATTCAAGTCCAGGTGCAGCCGCGTTTGATCCCCCAGATGCTCAGCACGTATCACACGCGCTTCACGGCCTTCGCCTTCAATTATGTTTTCCGGGCGAAGACCAATCTGTGGGCCTTTGTGATCGTCTCCGAACAACTCGGACGGCAGGATGTTTATCCGTGGCAGGCCCAACCTGCTGGCTACGTAAACACTGCCCGGATTTTCATAGATGTCGCGAGGGGTACCGTACTGGACTAGCCTACCGTTTTCCAAAACGCCGATATGCGTCGCCATTGTCATGGCTTCGACCTGATCATGGGTCACGTAGAGTAAGGTTGATCCCAGATCTGCCTGAATTCTCTTCAGCTCTACCCGCAAATCCGCCCGAAGCTTGGCGTCCAAAGAGCTGAGGGGTTCATCCATCAGGAATATCTGGGGGTCGCGCACAAGCGCCCGTCCAATTGAAACGCGCTGCATTTCGCCGCCAGACAGTTCAGTGGCTTTGTTGTCCAGTTTGTGCGGGATCTGGAGGATCTCCGAGACTTCGTTAACCTTCCTGGCGATCTCATCCTCTGGTGTCTTCAGGATCGGCGAACGCAAAGGGAAAGACAGGTTTTCACGCACTGTCATATGCGGGTACAGCGAGTATTGCTGGAAGACCATGGCTATATCGCGCTGGGCTGGCGTTTCTATTCCAACATCTCGCCCGGCTATACGCACCGTTCCTGAATCCAGTTTCTCAAGTCCGGATATCAATCTCAGCGTCGTTGTTTTTCCCGCACCAGTTGGACCCAACAACACCACAAAGGCACCGTTGGGGATCGTCATTGAAATATCATCCACCGCTTTAAGATTGCCGAATGACTTCGAGATATTCTCCAAAACGACTTCAGCCATTGCTTAGTACCTCGTCGTTCAGAGCGGATCTCAAAGCGCGCCCGGTAGATTTTTCAAATAGGGTTACTGCGGGAGAGCGGAACTCCAATCCTACTGTTTCACCGGGACTGACGACTTCGCGTGCATCAATCCGGGCTTTCAGTTCTCCGTTCGGGCTTTGCAGCGTCACGATCTGAGTGGTTCCCAGATATTCCGCTGCCAGAACCTTGGCCCGGTAGGCGCTCGCATCCGACAGAAAAACATGTTCGGGACGGACACCAAAAACCAATTCACCTTCGGCCCCTTCCATCAGCTTGGGCACGGCTTCGTCATGGCCATTCAGTCGGACCATTTCCGAGCCGGGTTCGACCTTTCCCTGAAACGGCAGGAAGTTCATCGAAGGAGACCCAATAAAATCCGCCACGAACATCGTAGCCGGCTTGTCGTAGATTTCCTGAGGTGTGCCGAATTGCTCGATCACAGCGTTGTTCATCACTACGATCTTGTCCCCCATTTGCATGGCTTCCAACTGATCGTGTGTAACGTAAACGGTGGTTGCGCCCATGCGATCATGAAGCGCGCGCAGTTCTTCGGCCATGTGCTCACGAAATTCGGCATCCAGGGCACCAAGAGGTTCGTCCATCATGAACGCCTTGGGTTCGCGAACAATCGCGCGTCCAAGCGCTACACGCTGCCTGTCGCCGCCTGAAAGCCCACCTACTGGGCTATCCAGTATGTCGTTTATCCCTAAAATTCCGGCGACTTCCTCGACTTTGGCTTTTACGGCGGGGCGCGGCATACCCTGCGATATTAGCGGGTAGCTGATGTTCTTGCGCACGTTCATGTGAGGATACAGCGCGAACATCTGGAACACGAAGGCAATGTCTCGCTCCGACGGTGGCCGCTGGCTGATTTCTTCTCCGTCCAGATAGATTTCACCCGATGTTGGAAGTTCCAATCCCGCGATCATCCGTAGAGTCGTCGTCTTTCCGCAACCGGATGGCCCCAGCAGCATGAAAAACTCACCGTCTTCAATCGTGAACGAGCTTTCGCGGACAGCCGTGAAATTGCCGAACATCTTTTTTACGTTTTGGACTACGATCTGGGCCATTTCTACTCCGGGAAATGGCTGACGATGATAAACATGACGGTTCCGATCAACGTGACGATGAAAGAATAGGTGAAGGCCCACAGGACAAAGGGCTGCATCAGCATGAAGACACCCAGTGCGATAAGGATAGTTGCGACCATCTCCCATGGGCCGCGGCGGAGCCGCATCAATCCGGTTAGAAAATCGCTCATTTGCGCACGGCTCCGAATGTGATCCCACGCAGCAAATGTTTGCGCATCAGGATGGTGAAAATCATGACCGGGATTAGGAATATGGTGGCGCCAGCCGCCACGGCAGGCCAGTCCAGGCCACCGATACCGATAATGGTCGGGATGAAGGGCGGTGCAGTCTGAGCATTCGCAGATGTCAGCAGCACAGCAAACGCATACTCATTCCAGGCGAAGATCAGGCAAAAGATAGCTGTCGAAGCGATGCCCGTTGCGGCTTGTGGCAGCACGACTTTGTAGAAAGCCTGAAAGCGTGTGTAGCCATCTATTAGAGCCGCTTCTTCGTACTCTCTTGGGATTTCGTCGATGAACCCTTTTAGCAACCAGACCGCCAAGGAAATATTCACGCCCGTATACAACAGGATCATTCCCAGATGCGTATCGCTCAATCCAAGGTTTCTGAACATCAGGAAAATTGGGATGGCAACGGCGACCGGGGGCATCATCCTCGTACTGAGGATGAAGAACAGTAGATCGTCCTTAAGCGGGACTTTAAACCTGCTGAAGGCATAGGCGGCCAGCGTGCCAAGGAAGATACTCAAGAACGTCGAGCCGAACCCGATAATAACCGAATTCATAAAGCGCTCACCGAATTTGGATGGTCCGACAATCACCATGTCGTATTGGCGCACGATCTCATCGGCCCAGTTCTGTGGCGGGTTGGCTTCCAGAAACTCCTGCGTCTGGCGTGTGCGAGTGGTGAAGAGATTGACGTAGCCTTCAAGCGTTGGGTCAAAAACAACCTTGGGCGGGTAGCTGATCGCATCGGCTGGAGACTTGAAGCCAGTCAGCAAAATCCAAACCAGCGGGATCATCGTGATCAGCGCATAAGCGATGACCAGAAAACCTGCGATCCACTTGGACCGGTTCGAAGGTTCAGTGACGGAAAAACTACTCATCGCTGTTTTACCTTGTTCAGGGCTTTGACGTAGATCGACGCAAGGCCGAACACGGTGACGAATAGGATGATCGCATAGGCCGAGGCATAGCCCGTACGCCACTTTTCAAAAGCTTCCCGCTTGAGATTGATTGAAGTGAGTTCCGTAACCGAACCGGGGCCTCCACCGGTTAGCTGAACCACCAGGTCGAACATCTTGAAGTTCTCGATCCCTCTAAACAGCACGGCCAGCATCAGGAACGGCAACACCATCGGGATGGTGATCGTAAAGAACTGCCGCAGCTTGCTGGCTCGGTCGATCTCAGCTGCCTCGTAGATGTAGTCGGGAATGCTGCGCAGACCGGCCAGACAGATCAGCATCACGAAGGGGGTCCACATCCAAGTGTCGACAATAACGATTGCCCACGGGGCCAACGTGACCGATCCCAGCATTTCAAAGCTCGATGGGTCCTTGCCGGTAAACCAGGACACGATGTAGTTGAACAGGCCGATTTGAGGTTGATACAGGAACTTCCAGAAGTTCCCGACGACTGCAGGAGACAACATCATCGGCAGCACGATAATCGTGGTCCAAAGATCGTTGCCCTTGAATTTCTTGTTGATCAACCATGCCAGAGTAAACCCGATCAGGACCTGGAAAAAAATCGTCCAGAACAGGAAATGCGCCGTCGCCTGCATATTCAGCCATGTGTCCGAGTCTGTCAGGATACGCTCGTAATTCCTGAGCCCGACATCTTTGACTTCACGCCCGATCCGGTTGGCCTTGTAGTTGGTAAAGCTCAGTTGGATGGTCCAGATCAACGGAAAGATGTTGATCGCCAGCAATAGAAAAATCGTTGGGGAGATGAATATCCAGGCGATTGCGCGGTCGGATAACCCCCGGATTTTTCGCGCAACTCGCTGGGGCGTTGCCTGCGCAACGCGATCTACGGTCCTGTCAGACATCTCTTTGCCAGTTCTTTTTTGGTTTCGGACTCACGGGTGAAGGTGGAGCGGGTTTGCACCCGCTCCTGTCTGCGTCCGGACTACAGCTTGCCTTCGTCTTCGAAGACTTCCGTCCAATCTTCGATCAGTAGATCAAGCGCTTCTTGAGCTGTGCCTTGGTCGGCAACGACGTAGTCGTGGATGCGTTTCTGCATTGCCAACAGCAGTTCCGCATAGGCAGGCTCTTGCCAGAAATCCTGCACACCGCCCATTGCTTCCAGGAAATCACCGGCAAACGGTTGGCTGTCCACGAAACCGGGATCTTCCAGCACCGAGTTATGTGCAGAGTATCCGCCAAGTTCCCACCATTTGGCCTGAACTTCCGGTTGCGCAAACCACTTGATGTACTCAAGTGCGGCGTCCTGTTTGTCAGAGTAGCTGACAACAGAGATACCTTGTCCACCCAGTGTTGAACCCGCCTGATTTTGTGGTGGGTTCACGAAGAAGTCGATCTTGTCACCACCGGTATTGGGATCGGCATATAGACCAGGGAAGAACGCAAACCAGTTCATGGCCATAGCGACCTGACCGGACTTAAATGCATCCAAGCTCTCACCCATGTAGGAGTTAGTATATCCCGGAGGCGTCGCCGTTTTGTAGAATTCTTTATAGAACTCCAATGCCTCAACCGCTTCCGGTGAGTTTACGGCGCCTTCCATATCATATGAACCCGGGGTGTTTTCGTATTTGAAACCCCATGGATACAGCGCTCCGGTCACACCCATGGTGATCCCTTCCGAGCCGCGCTCGGTAAAGATAGCTGCGCCATAGACTGTCTTGCCGTCGATTTCACGACCTTGGAAGAACTGCGCGATCTGCAACAATTCTTTCTGAGACTGAGGCTCGCGTAGGTCCTGACCAGTCGCTTCTTTGTATGCAGCTTGAATTTCTGGGTCTTCGAACCAGTCCTTGCGATAGAACCAGCCATTCGCATCGCCCATCGCAGGCAGCGCGTAGTAGTTTGGTGTGCCTTTAGGCCAAGTCGAATAGGCGTAGACCGTGGCTGGCGCGAAATCGTCCATGCTGATACCTTCAACATCGAAGAAATCGTTCAGCTGGACATAGTGACCGTTTTCGGCGCCACCGCCGATCCATTGACTGTCACCAATCAGCAGGTCGCAGAGCTTACCCCCAGAGTTCAGTTCATTCAGCATCCGGTCTGCAAAATTTGGCCAGGGAACAAATTCGAAGTTCATCGAGTGGCCGGATTCTGCTTCGAATTCTTTTGATAGCTCAACAAGCGCGTTGGCCGGGTCCCATGCAGCCCAACAGAGTGTCAGATCTTCAGCATTTGCCTTAGTAGAAAGAGTAGTAGCGGCAAGGACTATCGCGCTGGCCGAGGCCAGTTTTGTGTAAGTCATCCATTCCTCCCTTTTTTCGCCGTCAATCGAGGATGTGCGAATCGCGGCATATTTCCAAGGCTATTTGAGGTACGCACCTCAAGTCCAGATATATTTGAGGTTCGTACCTCAAGAAGCCGGAAGAGATCGCCAATTGCGTCTCTTAGTTATTGATTCTACGTGAAAATGCTCTTTAGCATTGGTGCGCATGTATTTTCAGCAGCGAGGTATTGAATGGTCATATCGACTTAAATGGGCGCTACCGTCATGCGGCCAACAGGTTTAGCGAACCCGCTTCTGAAGCGCTCAAAGATTATTTGGTCGATACCTTTGAGAATTCGAGATAGCGTCAAACAGCGCGGACAACTCGGGACCGTGCATAGTTCTTTTTGGTCGGGTGCAAACGTATGAACAATCTCTCCATCGTCCGATTGAACCGCTACCCTATAAAAGGCTTGAGTTCCGAGCCTATGCGAACTGTGACGCTGCGAACAGGAGAGGGCATTCCAGGCGATCGCCTGTTCGGATTTGCTCGCTACAACTCCGGTTTCGACATGCAGAACCCAATGCCACTGCCGAAAGATCGATTTGTCGTTTTGTTGAACGAGGCTGCACTGGCAGGCATTCAGACCGGTTTTGAAATTGAGTCCCAGGCACTTGAGATCAATGCGAACGGAAAGACACGACGCTTTGATATGCGAGAGTCTGAAGATCGGGAGAAGGCGGCAGAGTTCCTTTCTTCAGAGATCGATTTAAAAGATCCAGAGCTGCCAAAGTTTGTCTCTTCTGCTCCTCATAGGTTTACAGATGTATCTGTCGTATCACCGCAAATGATGAACGCGATATCCGTTTTGAATCTGGCCGCTGTGAAAAAGTTGGGCGAACAACTGAACGCAGAAATTCACCCGGCCCGCTTCCGAGCGAATATTGAGATAGACGGATTACCTTCGTTTGTTGAGCTGGATGCAGTTGGATCAGTTTTTAGATTTGGCGATGTCGAGTTAAAGATACTCTCGCGTACAAAAAGGTGTGCAGCCACTGAAGTGAACCCGCAAACGGCCAAGCGGGACTTGAAGATACCCTATCTTATTCGGAAGTTCATGGGTCATACGGACATGGGTGTCTATGTCGAGGTGGCTAAAGGCGGAACGCTGAGAGTCGGCCAAACTGGAGAAATGTTAGATTGAATACTATTTTGCAAGCACAGACAAAAGTGCACTTCGAACGTCTGCTCCGGGCTCGAAGCAGACCTTAACTTGAGTCAGTTGAAAGGGTGCCTTGCGGACAATGCGGCCGCTCAATGGTCACCGGCGCGACGACCGCTTTCTTTCGAATGCAATCTTGGCCTTCTTTCCAACATAGATTGTCCAAACGGAGACTTTCCATAAAATTGGACCGTGCCTCAGCGCCCCGCTACAGAGGCCTGATAAGTGTCAAGCTCAGTGATCAGCTCAGTACCTGTAGGCGCGCCGTTTCTGGCGCAAAATTCAGACCACACTGCTCCGTAGGGCAGGTCCTTCAGTTCCTCTGTCACAACAAACCGGCTTGTGAAATCCAGCGCGTCCTCCGCTGCTCGCAAACGATCCCAGGGCTTCAGAAGCGCCTGCAGAAGCGCCTTTTGCATGTTGCGTGTGCCAATCACCCAAGCGGCCGTGCGACTGATCGTGGCGTCGAAGAAATCAAGCCCGATATGGGTCTTGCACAACAGGTCGCCGCTGACCAGTTCAAGTGCCATCGCCAGGATGTCATCGTTCAGCATGATCACATGGTCGCTGTCCCAACGCATAGGGCGCGACACGTGCAGCAGAAGCTCATCCAGAGACAGGGCCACGGCGCTCAGTTTGTCGGCGATATTTTCGGTCGGGTGGAAGTGCCCCATGTCGAGGCACAGCAGTGTCTTGTTGCGGATCGCATAGCCCATGTAGAACTCATGGCTGCCCACCGTGCAGGCCTCGACACCGATGCCAAAAAGCTTGGATTCGACCGCATCCAGCATATCCGATTTCGCCTCGGCCAGCATGGTGTCGAGCGAGGCCTCAAGCCGGGCCCGTGCCGCCATACGGTCGATAGGAAGATCCTTGAACCCATCCGGAACCCAAATGTTGTTGATGCAGGGTGAACCAAGCGCGGCTCCCATCTGCGCCGCAATGTCCCGCGTGCGTTTCCCATGTTCGATCCAAAAGTCCCTGATGCCCTTGTCGGGGTGTGCCAACGTCAGGTTGTCGTCGGCCTTTTTATGGGCAAAGAAGGTCGGGTTGAAATCCAGCCCGATGCCGATGCCCTTGGCCCAGTCGACCCATGGCGCGAAATGGCGGTACTCGATCTCATCCCGGTCCGGGGTATCGTCTGTGTCCATGTACATCGCGTGAAGGTTCAACCGATGTGACCCGGGGATTTTTGCATAGGCAAACTCAAGATCCGCCCGCAGTTCGTCGGGATTGCGGGCTCGGCCCGGATGGTTTCCGGTTGCCTGAATGCCCCCGCCCGAGGTGCCGGTCTGGTTTTCGAACCCGACCACGTCATCGCCTTGCCAACAGTGAATGGAAATCGGGATGTCCTTCAGAGCCTTGATCGCAGCTTCAGTGTCGACGCCCCAGTCAGCGAATTCCGCTTTGGCGCTCTCATAACTCATGGACCGTCTCCCTATCGCGTGAAGGCCTGAACGTTACCTGCATCAACGTTCAAAATGTTGCCCGTAGATTTGGCCGAAGTCTCGGCGGCGAAGAAATAACAAGCCTCGGCGATATCTTCCGGCAGGACTGAGCGTTTCAGCATGGATCGGTTGCGGTACATCTCTTCCAGCCCCTCCTTGTCCGTGCCGTAGGTCGAAGCCCGCTGATCGAGCCAATCGCCTTCCCAGATCTTGGAGCCCCGCAACACCGCATCCGGGTTCACAACGTTGACCCTGATCCCGGCCTCAGAACCTTCCAGCGCAAGGCAACGGGCCAAGTGGATTTCCGAGGCCTTCGCCGTGCAGTAAGCCGAGGCATTGGGCGAGGCGGCAAGCCCGTTTTTCGAGGCTACGAAAACGATAGATCCTCCCATGTCCTGCACCCGCATGATCTTGAAAGTTTCCCGGCTGACAAGGAAATACCCCGTGGACAAGATGTCCATGTTCTTGTTCCAAAGGTCGAGGGACGTTTCCTCAACCGGGGCAGAGGATGCGATCCCGGCGTTTGAGACAAGGATGTCGATGCCGCCAAATTCGACGGATATTTCAGCCAACGCCTGGGCCACGGCATTTTCATCCGTGACGTCCATCAGGACGGTGCACACGACGTCCTTGCCGAACTGCTGGGTCAAGACCCCTTCCGTCGCGGTGAGGCTGTCGGGATTGATGTCGGCCAGCATGACACAGGCGCCCTCGGACAGGTAACGTTCTGCCGTTGCCGACCCTATGCCGCCGGCGCCGCCGGTGACCAGCGCGACGCGACCAGCCAGCGATTTTGGTTTCGGCATGCGCTGCAACTTGGCTTCTTCCAACAGCCAGTATTCAATGTCAAAAGCTTCCTGCTCCGGCAGGCCGCAGTATTCGCTGACGGCACTTGCCCCGCGCATAACATTGATCGCGTTGATGTAGAATTCGCCGGAAATGCGGGCCGTGCCCTTGTCCTTGGCAAATGTGATCATGCCAACCCCGGGGATCAGGTAGACAACCGCATTGGGGTCCCTAAGCGCAGGCGAGTTATCGTGTTTGCAACGGTTGTAGTAGGCCGTGTAGTCCTCACGATAGGCCGCGACTTGCGCGGGCAGGCCTTCAAGCACTGCGTCGATGTTGTTCAGGGCCGGGTCGAAGCCGACGACCAAAGGTCGGATCTTTGTGCGCAGGAAATGGTCGGGGCAGGACGTGCCAAGGGCCGCCAGCGCCTCCATGTCTTTGGAATTCACGAACTCAAGCACCGAGGCGCTGTCGTTGAAATACCCGACCATGTGCTGGTTGCCACTGACAAAGCCACGGATCGCGGGCATCAGCCGGGCGGCAACGGTCCGCCTACCTTCCCGGGCGAGGCTCTCGTGGACCACTCCGCCAAAGGCCGTAACAGCGGCGGTCTTTTCGGCCAACCACTTGGTCGCGACGTTGATCACGTCGATGGTGCAGTAATAGCAGTCTTTCGCCGTGTCAGCCCATGTGAACAATCCGTGACTTTCAAGGACAACACCATCAGCATCCGGGTTTTCCAGGCAGAACTTTTCAAGCCACAGGCCCAGTTCATAACCCGGCCGTTTCCACGGCAGCCAACCGATCCGGTCACCGAAAATTTCCTGGGTCAGCTCCTTCGAATTCTTGGACGCTGCGATCGCAATAATCGCGTCGGCGTGGACGTGATCGACATGTTTGCGCGGCACATAGGCGTGCAAGGGCGTGTCAATTGAAGCCGCGCGCGGGTTCAGTTTGAAGGTGCAGTGGGGCAGATAACCGACCATTTCATCTTCAAACTCGACCCCGCGATAAAGCCCCTTCAGCGCGTTCAGCTTGTCCATGTATAGCGTGGAGAAGCCGTCAAGTTTCATGGACCCGATGTCACCGCCGGAACCCTTGACCCATAGGACCTCGACCTCTTTGCCGGACAGTGGGTCGGCTTCCATGACCTTCGCAGAGGTATTGCCACCGCCATAGTTTGTGACGCGCTTATCCGATCCCAGCGTGTTGGAGCGATAGAGAAGCAGTTCCGATTCGGACATACAACCTGCCACAGCGTCATCCCAGCGGTTCTCAAGAAGCTGATTTTCGATGGATTTCAACGTTCTGCCCTCCTCACGATGCAGCGGTCGGTACTGCACCATCGCGTTTAGGCTTAGTAGTGTGCATCGTTATGTCAATCAAAAACAATCACAAACAGTCATTCTGCAATGCAGAATGATTGAAAGTGATCGAAAATGATTGACAGCTGCGACGAATCTGCGCAGCGTGGAGTGAAAGGGAGGTGGCTTTGCACGAAAAAGAACGCCACAGGATCATCATTTCTGCGGTGCAGGATCGCCCCGTCGTGACGGTTGGGGACCTGTGCACCTTGACCGGCGTGTCCGAAGCCACCATCCGGCGCGACATTTCAACACTTCACATGAAACAGAAGGTACGCCGTGTCAGAGGCGGCGCTGAGGCCATAACGCCACCGCAGTTCGCCGGGCTGGCGGGCCGTCCGTTCGTCGTCAACGAAACCATGAATATCGCAGCAAAGCAGGCGATTGCGCGCGCGGCGGTTGAGATGTGTAGCGAAGGTGACAGCATCATCATCAACGGGGGCACAACGACCTTTCAGATGGTGCATCCGCTGGCCAACCGCAGGATGCAGGTCTTTACCAATTCGTTCCCGATTGC
The DNA here is from genome assembly GCF_056542605.1 of Ruegeria sp. AB8. Lineage (NCBI taxonomy): Bacteria > Pseudomonadati > Pseudomonadota > Alphaproteobacteria > Rhodobacterales > Roseobacteraceae > Ruegeria > Ruegeria sp. AB8. Next base: position 7,236 of record NZ_JBQGAB010000025.1, on the reverse strand, counting down.
CGCGCACCTGCTGAAGCATTCGAAGAACACGATCATGTTGTCAGGCGGCGCGATCTACCGGGAACAGAACATAATCCTGTCGCCCTTTGACAACGACGTGACCCGCAACTTCTATGCAATCCGCATGTTCATGGGGGCGCAGGGGCTGGGCCCCATCGGCCTGATGGAGGCCGATCCGCTTCTGATCCAGGCAGAACAGAAACTGATCGGACAGGCGGATGAGCTTGTCGTTCTGGTCGACAGTTCGAAATTCGCGCAGCGCTCCAGCCTCGTGCTTTGCCAGTTGGACCGGATCACGACCGTGATCACCGACGAAGGAATTCCTGACAAGGCGGCGGCCATGCTTGAGGCTGCCGATGTGAATCTGATCGTTGCCCAGTCGGGCAGCGTTCAAGAAAACGAGGTGGCCTCTTGACCGCCTCCGAAACCCGAGACCCAAACATGACTTTCTGGGAGGAACTATCATGAAGCGTCGTACTTTCACATCACTTGTCGCAGGGATGAGCCTTGCTGCCAGTATGTTTGGCACCACGGCGATGGCGCAGGACAACATGCGCATCGCTCTGGTCGTAAAAGCGCTTGGTATCGGCTTCTTTGAAGCGGCCGCCGAAGGCGCTGAAGAGGCTGCCGGAGAGCTTGGCAATGTCGAGATCATCTACACTGGCCCGACCGACACCACTGCGGAAGGTCAGATCGAGGTCATCAACTCCCTGATCGCGCAGGGTGTCGACGCCATCGCGATTTCGGCAAACGACCCCGATGCACTTGTGCCAGCGCTGAAACGCGCGATGGACCGCGGTATCACCGTGATTTCCTGGGACTCGGGTGTGGCTGAAGGCGGACGCCAGATGCACTTGGACCCATCCTCGACCCCGCTGATCGGCAACACGATCATCAAGCTTGCCGCGGATCACATGCCGGATGGTGGTGAAGTCGCGATCCTGTCGGCGTCGGCCACGGCAACCAACCAGAACGCTTGGATCGAGGCCGCGAAAGAGGTCCTTCCGAACTATGACGGCGTAGATCTGGTGGCCACCGTCTATGGCGACGACCTCAGCGACAAATCCTACCGAGAAGCACAGGGCCTCATGGCATCCTACCCTAACCTGAAGGCGATCATCGCGCCAACGACCGTCGGCATCCTGGCGTCCTGCCAGGCGGTGACCGACGCGGGCAAGATCGGTGAGATCAACGTGACCGGTCTGGGCCTCCCGTCCGAGATGGCAGGCTGTGTTGATAGCGGTGCAACCAAGAGCTTCGCGATCTGGAACCCGATTGACCTTGGCTACTCGGCCACCATGCTGGCGCATGCAATCGCCAACGGTGCTGAAACCGGTGCCGGTGCCGAAATCCCGATGGGCCGCATGGGCTCGGTGACGCTGGATGACACCGGCTCGGCAGCCATGGCTGATCCGTTCACCTACGACAGCTCGAACATCGAACAGTTCAAGTCGATCTTCTAATCTGAACGACGTGTCAGGGCGTGGGCGATGACCCGCGCCCCGACACCCTACTCTTCCCACATCCAGAAACACTGTCCATGCAGTTGGAATTGAGACCAGACGTGTCGAACGCCGCCCCTACACCGCTTCTGAGCCTGTCCGGCGTGACCAAGACATTTCCCGGCGTGCGGGCGCTGTCAGATGTTTCGCTGAACCTCTACTCGGGCAAGGTCACGGCATTGGTGGGCGAAAACGGTGCTGGCAAGTCCACCGTGGTGAAGGTTCTGACGGGCATTTATCAACCCGACGAGGGTAACATCCGGATCGATGGCGAGGCTCTCAGTTTCCCGACACCGCAATCCGCCGAAACCGCTGGCGTGACCGCCATCCATCAGGAAACCGTCCTTTTCGACGAACTGACGGTGGCGGAAAACATCTTTCTCGGCCATGCGCCAAAGGGGCGATTTGGCCTGATCGACAAACTCGCCATGGCGACCCGCGCGCGAGAGATTCTGGATGAAATCGGGGCCAAGATTGATCCGGGCGCTACGCTCAAGGACCTTGGAACCGCGAACAAGCACCTGGTTGCCATTTCCCGGGCGCTGTCCATCGACGCGCGCGTTGTGATCATGGACGAACCGACCGCAGCCCTCAGCCAGAAGGAAATCGAAGAGCTTTACGAACTCGTCGAAAGCCTGAAGGCGCAAGGCAAGGCGATCCTCTTCATCAGCCACAAGTTTGACGAGATCTTCCGCATCGCCGATTTCTACACCGTCTATCGCGACGGCCAGATGGTCGGCGAAGGGGCGATTGTAGATGTCAGTGAGCCAGAACTGGTCAAGCTTATGGTGGGCCGCGACGTAAGCCAGATTTTCCCCGAACGCGACCACAACGTCGGCCACGATATCCTCGAAGTCGCAGGGTACGACCACCCGACCGAATTCGCGGACATCGGTTTCACGCTCAGGCGCGGCGAAATCCTCGGGTTCTACGGACTGGTCGGCGCAGGTCGGTCCGAATTCATGCAGGCCCTTTTCGGGATCACCCGCCCCTCGGGCGGAACCGTGAGGATCGACGGGGCACCGGTTTCGATTGCATCGCCCGCCGACGCGGTTGCGAGTGGCATCGTCTATGTCCCGGAGGACCGGGGCAAACAAGGCACAATCGGCGCGCTGCCGATTTTTCAGAACGTGACGCTACCGTCACTCGCTCGCACCTCGCGCAAGGGGTTCATCAAGCTGGCCGAGGAATTCAAGCTGGCACGGGAGTATACCGAACGTCTCGACCTGCGCGCCGCTTCGCTGGACACCGATGTCGGCAACCTGTCGGGCGGCAACCAGCAGAAGGTCGTGATCGCCAAATGGCTTGCCACCCAGCCCAAGGTCATCATCCTGGACGAACCCACCAAGGGCATCGACATCGGGTCCAAGGCCGCCGTGCATGAATTCATGGCAGAGCTTGCCGCGCAAGGGCTCGCCGTCATCATGGTCAGTTCCGAAATCCCCGAGATCGTGGGCATGTCGGATCGAGTGATCGTCATGCGTGAGGGGCGCATCGTGGCGGAACTGGCCCGCGATCAGATCACGCCCGAAACGCTTGTCAGCCACGCCGCAGGGATCAGGGAGGCCGCGCAATGAAACGTATCCTCGCCTCCCGCGAACTTTTGCTGCTGGTCGCCATCGCATTGGTGCTTGGCATCATCTCAAGCCGCTTCCCGGCGTTTATCACGCTGTCGAACCTGGCTGCCGTCTTCAACGACACCTCGCCGCTTATCCTTCTGGCCATCGGCCAGATGATCGTGATCTTGACAAAGTGCATCGACCTCTCGGTCGCCGCCAACCTCGCGCTGACCGGCATGGTCGTGTCCCTGATCAATATCTCGGCACCCGGTCTGCCGATTATCGTAACGCTGGTCGTGGCCACCGGGTTCGGGGCGTGCCTTGGAATGTTCAACGGTATCCTTGTGTGGAAACTGGACATCCCGCCTATCGTGGTGACGCTTGGCACCATGACCATCTTCCGGGGAACCATCTTCCTTCTGACCGAGGGCAAATGGGTCAACAGCCACGAGATGAGCGACACTTTCAAGGCATTCCCGCGCACCGAGCTTCTTGGTCTTCCGGTGCTAAGCTGGTTTGCCATCGCGGCGGTGATCCTTTTCACCATCGTCATGACCCGCACCACCCTGGGCCGCGCCTTCTACGCTGCCGGGGGCAACCCCCATGCGGCGACCTATGCCGGGATCAATGTGGGCCGGACCCAGTTCTGGGCCTTCACGATCTCTGGCGCGCTGGCCGGTCTGACCGGCTACCTCTGGGTCTCTCGCTTCGCGGTTGCTTATGTCGATGTTGCCGGGGGGTTTGAATTGACCGTCGTGGCGGCCTGCGTAATTGGCGGCGTGTCGATCATGGGTGGCATCGGTTCGGTCCCCGGCGCGCTGCTGGGCGCGCTGTTCCTCGGCATCATTGCCAATGCCCTGCCGGTCGTGAACATCTCTCCCTTCTGGCAGATGGCCATCTCGGGCGGCGCGATCATCGTCGCAGTTGTTCTGAATGCCCAGGCCAACCGGACGAAGGGCCGCATCATCCTCAAACGCGCGGAGCACGCGACATGACCACGACGACACGCGCGATCCCCGATCGCCTGCGCTCGCCGCTGGAGCGGAACCTGAAAAGCTGGGAAAGCCTACTGATGCTGGTCGCAATCGGCATCTTCATCGCCAACAGCTTCGCCTCACCCTATTTCCTGAATGCCTGGAACCTCTCCGACGCGACCTTCAACTTCACCGAAAAGGCGATGATTGCCTTTGCCATGGCTCTGCTTATCATCTCTGGCGAAATCGACCTCAGCGTTGCCGCGATCATCGCACTGGCTTCGACCGCCATGGGCGCCGCCGTGCAGGCGGGTGTCGGGACAGAGGGGCTGGTCCTGATCGGTCTGGCCGTCGGTCTGGCCTGTGGCGCGGTAAACGGTTTCCTCGTCACCGGCCTTGGTCTGCCATCCATCGTCGTCACCATCGGCACGATGAGCCTTTTCCGCGGGATCAGTTTCATCGTGTTGGGCGATCAGGTCTACAAGGGCTATCCAGCCGATTTCGCCTTCTTCGGGCAGGGCTATGTCTGGTGGGTGATTTCCTTCGAATTTGTCCTCTTCGCCATCATTGCGGTGATCTACGCGGTCATCCTGCACATGACCAATTTCGGCCGCGCGGTCTATGCCATCGGAAACAATGCCACCGGGGCGCTGTTTTCGGGCATTCGGGTGGGCCGGGTGAAGTTTACCCTGTTCCTGCTGACGGGCCTGATGTCCGGGGTCGCCGCCGTCTGCCTGACATCCCGCCTCGGCTCGACCCGACCCTCCATTGCCTTCGGGTGGGAACTTGAGATCGTTACCATGGTCGTCCTTGGCGGGGTCAACATCCTCGGCGGCTCCGGCTCCATCCTCGGCGTTGTGATCGCGGCCTTTGTCATGGGGCTTGTGACTTTCGGACTTGGCTTGCTGAACGTGCCCGGTATCGTGATGTCGATTATTATCGGGGCGTTGCTGATCTCGGTCATCGCGCTGCCCCGGCTCTGGTCGATGTGGAGGGGCTGACATGGAAAAATATGCCTTCAAGATGAAGCTCAACCCGGGCTGCAGGGATGAATACGAAAAGCGCCACGATGAGATCTGGCCAGAGCTTGCCACGCTGCTGAAAGACGCGGGCGTGTCTGACTATTCGATCCATTTGGACGAAGAAACGAACATTCTTTTTGGCGTCCTCTGGCGCACCGACGACCACAAAATGGATGCCTTGCCCCGCCACGAGATCATGCAGCGATGGTGGGCGCATATGGCGGACATCATGGAAACCAAGCCCGACAACGAACCCGTGGCGGTGCCGCTGACGCCCGTCTTCCACATGCCATGACCCCCCGGCACGTCGCCGTCATCGACATCGGCAAGACCAACGCCAAGCTTGCGCTGGTCGATGCGACTGACATGTCCGAAGTGGAGGTGCTGACCCGGCCTAACATGGTTCTCGCCGCTCCACCCTATCCGCACTTCGATGTTGAGGCTATCTGGCGCTTCCTTCTGGACGGGTTGGAGCAGTTTCAGAAGGCGCACGGCGTAGATGCCATTTCCATCACGACCCACGGGGCGTCTTGCGCCCTGATCGCGCCAGACGGCGCGCTTGCTGCCCCGATCCTCGACTATGAGCACACAGGTCCTGATGATCTGACCGCGGCTTACGACGCCATCCGCCCGCCCTTTGAGGAAACCGGATCGCCAAGGTTGCCGATAGGTCTGAACCTGGGTGCGCAGTTGCATTGGCAATTTGAGCAGGACCCCGCGCTTCGCGAACGCACCGCCGCCATTGTCACCTATCCGCAGTACTGGGGGCATCGCCTGACAGGAGTGCCGGCCAGCGACGTGTCGTCCCTTGGTTGTCACACGGATCTGTGGAATCCGTCCAAGGCGCACTATTCTTCGTTGGTCGATCGGTTGGGCATATCTGAAAAAATGGCGCCCGCGCGCAAATCTGCGGAGGTTCTCGGACCCGTGTTGCCGCAGGTCGCATCGCAAACCGGCCTGCGCTTTGACACGCCAGTGCACTGCGGCATCCACGATTCAAACGCATCGCTTTTGCCTCATGTACTGACCCGAACCGGGCCGTTTTCCGTCGTTTCGACCGGGACATGGGTCATTGCCATGACCATCGGCGGCGAAGAAGTAACTCTGGAACCTTCGCGTGACACGCTTCTTAACGTCAACGCATTGGGTGCCCCGGTACCATCCGCCCGTTTCATGGGGGGACGCGAGTTCGAGTTGGCAATGAACGGTCAAACCACCCAATGTGCAGAGCAATTCCTTGACCTGGTCGCGAATGACGGCCCCATGCTCTTGCCCGCAATGGTCCCGGACAGCGGACCGTTTCAGGGGCAAAAACACAGCTGGATGGGGTCAGAGCCCTTGCCCGGAACCCACGAACGCGCGGCGGCGGTGAGTTTTTACCTCGGATTGATGACCGCGGAATGCCTGTTGCTGACCGGACACAAGGGCCCCATTATCGTTGAAGGTCCATTTGCCAGGAACAAAGGCTTCGCCAGTATGCTCGCCGCGGCGACAAACTGCAGGGTCGACGCGACCGCCACTGCAACAGGGACGAGCCAGGGGGCCGCCCTCTTGGCAACAGGCGCACTCCCCGAGCGCGCGGCCTTCGACGTCGAAACCTATTATCACAAGACCGACGTAAGCTACCAACGTTACGCGAAAAGTTGGCACAGAGCCGCAAAAGCAGGCCTGGAACCACGCCCATAGGATACCCTAACGACCTGCACGGAACTCCGATTGCAGACATTGGGGACCAGCGTGAAACTGAACGGAATGGGCTCAAAGCCGTCATCCGACGGCATTAGCGATTAGACCGGTTTGTGGTTGCGAGCGGTCATTGGGGCCGCTCTCAGGATTGGTCCGACATCGGCCCTCCCAGTACTATTCGACGAGTTTTCAAGCTTGACTCTGAGGTTCTACCGTCGCCTGACCCTCTCGCGATTGCGCTCTCTACGTTCGATGTTGATATGGTGATCGCGACCCAGCGCCCGATAGAACCCCACTCCCTTGGACCAGTTCAGAAGATGGGCAAAGCTGTCGACCTGATCGTCATTGCGACCGCGTGGAAAGGACTGAAGCTCCCGTTTGAACGCTGCCAGCCAAGGCGCCTCTGCAGGCAGATAAACCTTGCCCTCTTCGACAGGACCGCAAGCGGACTGGAACCGGGTTTCCTTGTCCTTGTCGGGTTTAATGCGTTCGT
>NZ_JBQGAB010000024.1:0-48869 GCF_056542605.1 Ruegeria sp. AB8 | reverse complement strand
CATGGGGTGGCTCCTTTCAAAAGCAGACTTTGACACCTGCACTATGGCGCATTGCGACGCCGGTTGAAGCAGGAGCCATCCACCCCATCAGCTATGTGGGCGTGAACGCAGCATCGTGAGGGTAACGTGAAAGTCCGGAAAGGGCCGAATGAGTCTAATGAGGGCCTGTTGCTGGTTGAACTGGTCACCAAGATTGCCGTATTGGAACTGTGAGGCTCAGCCGACAGAAATCGCCTTCGATAGCCTGACCAACCAAAGTTCTTTTCCAGAAGAGATTTCCTTATGAAAACACCCAAAGTCGATCCTTCTAGCACACAGACCAAGCACGAGATCGAACAGTATTTGAGATCCGTCAACGAAGGCGATCAGGTTGTAATCCGCAGCACTCAAGGTGGGTTATTGGGTTTGAAGGTTGCTCAAGTCACCGGTACCAAGCCGAGTGCAGGGCGCCTTAATACCGAGCATAGCGGCGGTTGGGGAGGAACTGCTTGGTATGCGAAATCTGGGAAGAACTGCCATGCCCCCAAGGGCCAATCAACTCTCGTTATCCCTACGCGTGAAGTCCTTGAATACGCAAGTACAGTCAAAATTCCTGAGTTCTATGTCGTCGCGCCTGGATCCCACATGCTCTAGCTATTGAATTGGTACTACGCAGAGGGTTTTGTTGACTAAATCGACGCCGAGCGGATCGACAACCGAGCCAATCTTGTGGCCAATTTCGAATTTGTTGAACGACCATTTAAGGTGCTTGACGATACGCTATAGAAGTCATACCCAGTGATTGGCCTTCACGCAGGCCGGTGTGCCCGCCATGCAAAGCTAAGCAGCGTTTCAGCATAATATTAGCGCCTCCGCGTCTACTGCGCGGAAAGATTAGTAGCGGGCACCTAGTCAGATCCAAAAGGAGATGACACATGTCAGATTATCACATGAAGAAGTTAAAAGTGTTGGGGAAGCGGTACGCGCGAGCGACCACTATGGCCCACAACGAAGCTCTGAACGCTATCGCAGTACAGCTCGGTTTTGCTCACTGGAAAGCACTGACTGATGCTGTGAAAGCTGAATGGCAGCCAACCGAAGACGATCTCAAGCAAGCTGAAGCGTTTGTATGCGATGCTGGTGCAAAGGCAAACGGTGATGCCACCAACAATGATACCCTATTCTCCTTCGAACCAGCATTTGAAGAGGGGGAGCTTTGCGGTCATTGGTACCAGATTGGAGACAGTCTTGGTGATGTTGTAGTTTCAGGAAAGGGTTGGGATTTACGGATTCCTGAGGCTCCGCTTGAAGCGCCTATTGTTGAAATTGACGAGCGCTATTCAGAAACAAGCCCGGTAAATGATCCGAACTTTCTTGCCCAACTTCTTGAGATCGCTCAGGCGCGCAGCAATAGAGTGCGCGCACAGATGGCGGTTGATTGGCCTCGAAGATCAACAAAAGCAGATCTTGATGGCGTAGCACGGCATCCTTTGGGGCGTGGCGACGCCGCAACATGGTTTTGTCACAGTTGCGATGTACAGATCACGGGCTCGCAAGCGGCCGAAAACTACTGGCATTGTCCCAACTGTGGCACTCACCCATTGAATATCCATCCGGTACCATTTGATGACCAGTTTCCTGGGGAGCCAGTTCAGACTCCAGATGTGGCGCAAAGGCAGAATCCGGAAATAAGGATTGTGGAACCGCGGCTTACACTGCGTTTGGATGAGGAAACCGTTGCAACTCTGGTTCGCTGCGCATTGCTTGAGGACGCGACTACAGTCAACGAACGGCTTGGCGCTATTCGCGCACAAATAAGTCTGATCGACGGAGAGGTTGTTTGGATCACCTTTGACGAATTGCTTTGGCCTGAGGACAAGGAGCCGACTTCTGCGCGGGCGGTTGCCACGAAGCTCGGGCTCGAGGTCGAACAGGAGATTTCCTTGTTCTCGGAACCATTCGCCTGGCCTGATTTAGGCGGAATGACGGCAAATACCGCCGAGTATGTGGAAATGCTGTTGAACGCTTATGAGGAACACGGTGTGATAAAGCGCTGATGCCGACGACCTGACGTCAGTTGGGTGACTGGGTGTGAGATCCCGGTCACCTCGTTTTGCAATGTCATTGGACAGACGGGCTGAGTTCGCCGACAATCGCGTCATGAAACTGACGGCAACCACACCTGTCCACCTGATCCATGTGGACCCGGACGTCAACATGGCGCGGTTCTATGGAATTGAGTTGCAGCCGACATTATTTGGGGAAGTGTCCGTCCTTCGTACCTGGGGACGAATTGGTACAAACGGACAGGCCATGATGGTGACATATGACGACGAAGCCCAGGCTGCTGATGCACTCCAGAAACTCGAAAAGCAAAAGCGCCGACGAGGCTACGTCCCGGTCGGTGAGTGACTTCGGGTGGCAATCTGTTTCCTTAGCAAATCCCGAGCCTGTCGTCTCGTGACCGGGCTCTAGGTTTCAGCCGGCATGCCGGCTTCCACCCAGAACACCCCAGCATGATCTCCCTGTCCCAGTAGCCCCTGATCCGTCTCTTGCGAGCCGGGGCAGGGGGCTTTGGGTCATGGTCGCTCCATGCCGTTGTGATCTGCCCGTTCGGGTTTCGATCCCTTTTGTGCTCCCGCAGGATCGAAGATCCTTTGGCTTCTTTTGTTGGTCAGGCGGGATTTGGACAAGCCAAACGCCCCCCGACGTCAGGGGGAAGGCGCGGCCTCCCCCCTCGGACAAGACAAATAGACAAGACCGTGTCCTCGCGCGTTGCGCTGCGGGCCGCACCACTCTTGTCGATTTGTCCTGTCTCGCCCCTCTCCGCGTTCGCCACGGGGCAGGTTTTAGAGACGACGCCCTTTCAGGGCTCGGCTCAAAACCAGCACCAAAAGGGGATCAACCCCGAAGGTCGCACCACAAAAGGAGAGACGGTTTTGGACACTGAGACGACAAACGACATCGAAAATGACACCAGCCTTCAGGCGGCAGAGATTGCAGCCCAGAATGACCTGTTCCGGAAAGCCCTGATCGATCCGACAGCGGCGATTGAGATGCACTCCAAAGGCATTCAGGGGCAGGTGTTTGTCACGCCCGGTGTGTCAGACGAAGGGGTTGAGTTCCAAACCGCCGCTTTGGCTGCAGTGGCGTCGGATGACCAGTTTGACGAAGGCAATGACCCTTATGGCGATCACACATTCGGAACGGTGACGGTCAGCGGCCAGAAGCTGTTCTGGAAAATCGACCTTTATGACGCGGACTACAAATACGGCTCCGAGCGACCGTTTGATCCCGCAGTGACCCGCCGCGTCCTGACCATCATGTGCCCCAGCGAATACTGATCCCAATCCCAATCCAGAAAGGAGGTGAGTTCATGAACCCATACACCCTCGCGCGTCAACGTCAGTTGGCTTGGAACAATCTCAAGAAGGGCGGCCTCTCCGGCAAGATCGCCCGCGCCTTCTTGAAACAACACGCAACCGCCTAATCGGCCCCGCTCTACCCCCGAAGGGGTAGGGCACCCTTAACACAAAGCAAAACACTCAAACAAGGATTTGCCCCATGAGCAAAATTGAAACATTCACCGCACCTGAAACCATCGAAACCGTCGCACTGTCCAATCTCTACCTGTCTGATCTGAACCCACGACAGGAGGTCACGGAGGAAAGCATCGCCCTGCTGGCCGACAGTCTGGTCATGTGCGGACTGATCCAGAACCTCAGTGGCCTGCGGGATGCAGATGGCAAAGTCGCCATCGTCGCCGGTGGCCGCCGCCTGCGGGCTCTGAATATCGCCGTGACCGAACGGGCCGATCTGGCTCAGGTCCCCGTGAAGGTCACGGATAATCCCTTTGTGGCCGAACAATGGGCCAATGCGGAAAACACGGCCCGCGAAGAACTGGACCCGGTGGACGAGGTCCGCGCCTATGGCAATATGGCCGAGAAATCCCTGTCTGTTGCCAAGATCAGCAATGCGTTTGGCGTGACCGAAGCCCATGTGCGCCGCCGCCTCGCGCTTGCCTATCTGCCCGCCGCCGTATTGGACGCGCTCAAGGCGGGTGAGATCAGCATGGGACTGGCCAAGGCCATGACCGTCAGCACCGAGGAAGAGAAAATTCTGGACGTGCTGGAACAGGCCAAGGAATGCAGGTGGTTTAGTGAGCATGATGTGAAACAGGCCCTGACGTCGGAAGCTGTCAGCAGCACCAACCGCAAGGCCGTGTTTGTGGGGCAGGAGGCCTATGTAGAAGCAGGCGGCACGGTCACCGCTGATCTCTTTGCCGATCAAACCCTGTTCAATGACGGCGTGCTATTGGATCATCTGTTTGCTGAGAAACTGGCGGCAGAAGCAGCAAAGCTACGCGAAGCAGAAGGCTGGGACTGGGTGGACACCCATGAAGACAGCTACATTCCGTATGGGTTTTCGGGCATCGAAGGCATGCACCGTCTGGAGATGGTGAGCCGGGAGTTCACCAAAGAACAGGCCGAGCGGTATGACGAACTTGTCGAACTCTATGAGGCAGAGGCTCTGGACGCGGATGGTGAAAAGGAGCTGGTCGCGCTCGAGGACTATGCAGCACCCTTCTATTCCGACGATCAGCGCAAGCTGTCCGGTGTGTTTGTCTATGTCGGCAACAACGGCGAGATCAAAACATCCTCAGCCTATGTCGCGGATGAACATGTGCAGGCCGCCATTGAGGTCGGCGTTCTGGCCCCGGTCAAAGAGACAAAGACCAAGGAGGCACCAAAACCTGCCTATTCGCAGAAGTTCATTGATGACATGGTGGCGATCCGGCTGGCCGCGATTCAAACGGCTTTGCTGGATAAGCCTGATTACGTGTTGAGCCTGTTTGCCTTCTACGCAACCCCGGCTTCCGGTCTGACCAGCAACCTGTTTGGGTTGGGCTATGGTGGCGCTGAGCGAAACACGCCCCAGATCGATGACCAGTTCATCCTCGATCCGCGTCTTGGAGGGGAGCGGGATGAAGCGGCAGATGCAGCCTATGACCAATTCCAGGAGATGGCCGCTCAAGGCAGCGTGGAGGCGTTCAAAGCGTTTCGCGAGCTGGGCAAGAAGGTCCGGAATGGAGAGATCACGGCTTTTCTGGCCCGGCGGTTCCTGACCCAGCGCCCGGAGTTCATGGCCGAGATCGAGGCTGAGATTGGCGCTGACATGCGCGCGATCTGGACACCGTCGGCAGAAAACTGCTTCCAACGGCTGAAAGGCTGGCAGCTGGATGATCTCTACAAGGACCTGCTGGAACTGCATGTGGACACCGACGCCTTCAAAGCCTTCGCGAAATCCAAGAAGGGCGCGAAGAACGACGCGCTGCACAAGCTGTTCAACGACAACGCGCATCAGGCCGCATTGGCTGTGACCGAGGCACAGAAAGCCCGGATCGATGCTTGGGTGCCGGATTGCTTCTGACCCCAACAGGGCAGGGTGCGTTGCGCCCTGCCTATCAATCTCTGGCTGTGTCAGCCTCAATGATGAAAACTCAAAGTGGCATTGCGCAAACACCCCGTCGCGCATAGCTATCAGAGGTCGGTCACCCGGCTCATTTTCTAAAGCGATCACTTGATCAGAACGGATTTGGTAAGACCCATGGATACCTCATCGAACAAGCTCGAGAAAGCCGCCCGCCGCGTTTGGAAATCCGCGCAGATGTTTGTCGGGTTTCATACGGATCAGGAGGGCAAGCCGCGCGAACAGCCAAAGCTCTGGCCACCAAAGAACGGAAGCGCGTCGATCCACAACGACCCCAGCGCACAGGAGGCGATTGTTGTGGTCAAAGCCGCTGATCCGGAAGCAACGCAGGACGTGCAGATCAAGCTGCATCCAAACCGTATCGTTGTGCGCCGCGATGCGGATATGTGGTGGCAGGGAGTTGCGATGGATCAGCATTCCGTGACGGTCCGAATGGCTGACAATACGCTCATTGAAATCCGCCATGACGGGTCGGTGAAACGTCGCTCGGCGGAAGATGAAACCCATGTTGAGGCCGATGGCAGCATCTTCAAGTTCACGGAATTTGCCGAGGCGCATATGACGGGTGACGGGGTGGAGATCACCCGGCGCACCGAGGATCGGATTGCCACGATCACGGCCGATGGTGTTGTCGATCGCGCGCGCAAGCGTTAGCCTGCAATCAATACCTCGAGACTTTCCTTCGATTAAACTTGTGGCCCGCTTCGGTGGGCCTCTTTCTTGTGGGAAAGGTCGTCGGCAGAGGCTTGCCGAAGTCGCTTCTATTCCTTCCATATGCTGTTCCAAATCCATGTTGACTGTTGTCGCCAACCTAGCCAATGTCGCGCGTTCGTATCGATGCGTCTGCCTCAGCGCAGATGTGTTGGGGCCGATGCAAACCCACAAGGAAACGCGAGCAACATGACTGATGACTGGAACAACTATGCCGATGGTTGGGACGACAATAGCGACGTCAGACGCTATGCGAGTCGCGCGTTCGCCACGCTGGACGAACACCTGGATATTTGTGGGAAGGATTGGCGATCAAAACGCGTGCTCGACTTTGGATGTGGTACCGGATTGCTCGCGGAAAAAATTGCACCGCATGTGGAGGAAGTTGTCGCCGTCGATACTTCGGAGAATATGATTGCCGTCCTGCAGCAAAAGCAGCTGCACAATGTCAGAGCAGTTCACGGAGATATTCTGGCTGGAGATGTTCCGGAACTAGGGAATGGGTTTTCAGAATTCGATTTGATCTGTGCGTCTTCCGTTTGCGCTTTTCTTCCAGATTACAGTGGCGCTGTGGCGGTGCTGGTGGGTTTGCTCAACAAGGGAGGGCATTTTGTGCAGTGGGATTGGCAAGCGTCAGATGATGACGGCTTTGGATTGACGCTGAATCAAATGAAGGCCGCGCTGGAGGCGGCAAGGCTTGGTTTAATTCGGGTCGAACGGATATTCGAGTTCAAATCTGATGAACAGGTCATGCCTGTTCTGATTGGAGCGGGGGTTCGAAATACGGAATGATCTTGTGTTTGGATGAGTGAACAACCATTGCGTCCAATTAACCGACCTTTGGTATGGCTCGAGCAGCAAAGTTCAACTTAGAGATTTAGCGCCGGTTATTTGGTCTGATCCCACCCCGCCAAATTGAGTCCGTCTGTTAACCTGATCCGCACAAGCGCGGACCAGGGCCGGACCGTCCGGGCTTTGGCCTCCGCCAGTAGGAAAGCGCGGCTGTCACCGCCAGTCCCCTCCATTCAATGCCACGACGCTCATTCCAATCCAGAAAGTCCACCCGCACCCTGAACTGAGTATTGCGTTTGCGTCGGATCGAGGTGATCTTGCCGCCACTTGTCTCATCGCTTTGTTCAGATGTCCCGCGCGCAGCGATCCCAAGAAGTCTTGCCTTTCACCTGGTCTGTCAGTTTCAACCTCGTTGCCGGAGAAGATCCTCGGCTGTGGTGTTTCTGAAGGGATGAACATAAGCGGGCAGTCGGGGAAGACGCGCGGTGCCCGGCCCGGGCACCGCGCTTCAACAAGGAATTTCCCCTGCGCCTGCGGCGCATTCCGCGCGGACCAAATTCCCTGCTGACGTCCCCTTGTTGCCCGCTTTTCCCATGTTCATCGAAACACGCCATAGCGAGGATCAAACAATGGCAACTCAAACTCTGAAACTGAACGTCAAGACTGGCGAAAAGGAAGGCAAGACTTTCTGGGATCGGTGCGGGGTTCTCTTCGTAAATTCTGATGAGACCGGCAACATCATCTCGATCCAGGTCAAGCACAGCATGTTCCCCGGCGTTGAGATGGTGGCCTTCCCAAAGCGGAACGATGACGAGCCCGTCACCGAATGACGAAAGGGCAGGGCGGCGCAAGCCGCCCTTTCTTCTGCTCCGGCCAGAGGCCGGACCACATATGCGCCACACGTGGCGCGCATCCCAACGGACGGGCAGGGAGGTAACCCACCGCAACGCGGCAGCTCTAACCCCTGCCACACCCGCCGCGCAGGCGGCGGGATATTGAGCGCGCTGAGGCGCGCGGAAAATGCCATAAAGAACTTAAACGTGCCGGTACGTGACGGGCGCTGTTCGGGCAGCCCACGCTTTGCGTGATTGCCCTGCGCCGGTCCACCGGCACCCACGCCTGCTGGCTGGAAAAGGGGCGGGACCCTTTTCCCGGCGTGGAGATTGCCTCCAAGAGCAAAGCTGTTCCGAGGGCAATTTGAGAAAATACGGATTTCTAAAATCACCCCCAGTTTCCTCTTGGAGAGTATGACAGGATAAGGTAGTTGTGTTACAAATTGAAAATACAACCATAGGTATGCATTGAGTATGCCCACCGATACAACTGTCTTTTCCGTACGCTTGCCAGTGGATGCGCTGGAGCGTCTGGAGGCGGCCGTTGATGTACTCGGAGCCAAGAGCCGCAATCAGATCATCCAGCGCCTCGTCTATCGTCTGATCGGTTATCTCGATCCTGACCCCGCTGTTGTGGATCTCTGGCAGAAGCACTTGCGGCAGGTTCAGGGTGGATACACCAACCTCAATCAGCTTGCGAAATCGGCCAAGCGCGGCACGGTGATCTGGACGGATGATGACCGGCGCGATGTTGAAAACCTCCATCGCGCGATCATCCAGCACCGACAAGACATGAAGGCGATGATCACAGCGGCCCGCCGAAACCGTGAGCCTGAATCCGCCATTCGCCGAATCTTGCGCGACGACGATTTGACACCTGAAGAATGAATGCCGCTGCCCGTGATCTGACAGCAGGAGACTTCCTGGAGCTTGCCTTCCGCGAGGCTCAGAAAGGTGTCGATCGATCCAAGCAGATCACTCAGCAACTGCAGACCGCCAAGCGCATGAAGTTCATGATCTCGCGGGCGTCGTCCATCAAGGCTCGGCTAGGTGCTGTGGTTGGAAAGCCTGAGGCGGTTGTGAAACACGTCCGCAAAGGTGGGGTGAAAAACGCACATGAGCTGCGCCGCCAGATCAATTATCTGACCGTCCGAGCAGAGGGTGTATTGGACATCCGAGACAATGGCGTGACCCCGCTCGATGCAGATCAGGTCAGTGATTTGATCGAGACTTGGGCCGAGGATTTCAACGGGAAAACCAACTACGGTTACACCCGTCACATGATCGTTTCTTTTCCCGAAGGCACCTATCCGGACGCCGCTCATGAGGCCGGTTTGGAGTTCGCTGACCGCCTATTTGGCAGCGGTGATTTTGGGGATACCTGGGACTACCTGACAGTGTTCCATAACGACACTGACAACCCCCACGTCCACATCGTTGTGAACAATCGAGGCGTTGAACACGGGCAGTGGTTGGCTATGGGTATGAGCAGCGAAATGAACATCGACGTTCAGCGCTCCATCCAGGTTGAGGTTGCTGAGGAATACGGAATTGAGCTGACCGCAACGACCCGCCTTGAGCGCGGATTGCGGCAGGAAGTCGAAACCGATATGTGGAAAGTTCAGGCCGGAATGTCGGTTGTTGAAACCACTCCGGAAGTCGAAGTTACGGCCCGCGACATGGCCGCCGACGTGATGACTCTCTCCATCGCAAGAATGTCGGATCTGTTTGATGAGCGCGCCAACGCCGTCAAAGACCGGATCGAAGAGTTTGCCATCCAACTCGTTGAAGGAGAGGAACCTATGGTATCGAGAATGGAACATCTGTTGGATCAAGCCCATCATTTTGATGATTATGGTGAGCCGGGAGACCCGTCTTATGTGTCCCCCGAAGTCATGAGCAACTTGCGGCGACACATCGAATTAGGCGGTTCTGAGGAAACAATAGCACCCGAGCTGAAGGCTCAGGTTGTTGCCCATATCAGCGACGTTCGGGACAACGAACAGAGCCATCCGTATCTGTCTGCCCTTGCTGATATTGTCGATGACAAGGCGTTCCAGGCGTCCGCAGATTATGCCCCGGCAGCACGCCGCTACGAGGTCTATATGCAGGACACCTTGGGCGAGGGGGCCTATGAGGATTTCCAGTCTCAGACCAAAGAATTGCTGCAATCCATCGACAAGATGGAAGGGCCGGCCCGTGAGGTTGATGACCCTCATCTGCGTGTCGCTATGGACATTCAGATTGGCGAGCTGAAGGGCGACGTTGCGGATCTGCGCACCAACGATCCGGACCTTCAAGCCTTCATCATCGAGGACCGGCGCTATTCAACGATGATGGGAATGGGCACCGCTGAAATGGATACCCTCGACTATCCGGAGGCCGAACAGTGGGCGGCGATCCGCAAGGAAGTCACCGAAACGGCCAGCAGCTATGGCCTCGATGGTGAGGCGTTTGTTGCGCGCTTTGGCGACCACCAGAACGTCACTTTGGGCACAACAATGGGATGGCGCAGCGACGACATATCGACCGCCGCGGCCCACTTCCAGGCTCAAGGATTGTCGGACAGCCACGACCGCGCTGAGGCCGTTGTTGACGAGCTGCACCAGCTTGCTTCTTCCAGGATCATCGCAATCTCAGAAGAACTCTCAGAGGTTCACGCACACGCAACACACCCGCTCTTGCAAGGGCGCGGTGACGATGACGGACACAGCCTTTAAGGAGTTCACCCTGTCTGCCTGATGAGCGCGCCAACGCCCCAGGCAGAACCATCACAGAGTTATCCATCAACTCGCAAAGGAAAAACTATGGTTTCGCGTACAGACTATCTTTTGAACGAAGTTGAACACTTCGCACCCTATTCCCAATTTGATCAATCCGCCCCGCGCGAGGATCGCGTTTCAGAGCAGATCGACATCATAAAGAAAGAACAGCGGGCGATGGGCTTTGATCGTGCAGCCATCGTTTCAAAGAGCTTCAACATCGAGGACCAGGCCAACCGCCGTGTTGACGAACATACGGTGCAACAAGATTTGGTCGAAGAACTGAAAATCGAATTAGAGGCTGCGGAGCGGTCAGGGGAACCGGTTGATCTGAACGATATGCAGGCTTTGGTTTCTCAGCACATGAACGATGCTCAGGAATACGACCTGTATCACCCCTACTATTCGTCCCTTGCTGATCTGTCCGGCGACAAAGGTTTTCAGGATTCCGACGACTACCAGTCGCCCGGTGATCGCTATGTTCAGTATATGCAATCCGCTCTGGGTCAGGCCGGTTTCGAGAACTACGAACAGCAGACCAAGGACATTGTGAACTCCATCGAGAACATGGAGGCTCTTGCACGTGAGGTCGAAGATCCGCATCTGCGTGCCGCAATGGACGTGCAGATCGGAGAGCTGAAGGGCGATGTTGCCGAGCTACGCCCATACGACACCGACCTGCAGGCGTACACTGTTGCTGACGACAGTTACACCACATCCATGAATGCGGCCGAGTTGGACAACTTGGACCCGTCCGAGGCCGAAAAGTGGCTGGCTGTGCGTGATGACATTGTGGCGACCGCCAACAGCTTCGGTCTCGACGGAAACAAGTTCCTGGCCCGCTATAACGATCATGACAGCGTTTCAGTCGGCACCACGGCGACTTGGCGAGACGCGGACATTTCCACCGCTGCCGCCCATTTTAATAGCCAAGGCGTTCCGGACAGCTACGAGCGCGCCGAGGCCGTTGTCGGTGAGCTGCATCAAGTTTCATCCAGCAAGATTGCAGCCGTGGTCCAAGAGATTGCCCATACCCGCGAACAGGCCACCCACGTCCATGAGTATGATGGACACAGTCTGTAATTGCCGAGCAGAAGGTATTTATTGATGCAACAGGGCTAAATTCAGGCTCGGCGCAAAACAGGGCGGGATGGAATCTTCCGTACAGGATTTTTGGAAAACGACCCTTCGCTGCCGTTGACGTGTGCGACCGCAACGCGGGACTAATCCGCCTTATGCGCGCGCGGCTACTGCTGATGCAACATTCCTTTGCGAGTGCAGAAGACTTTACGCAGCGAAGCCCTGCGCTTCCCGTTTTGGGTCATTCAACATTGCTCGGGCGGTGAAGTTCAGAGCGACCTTTCGCTGCATCGCGGGCGGACGCGCAAGTGCGGGATACGGCGCGATTTATCCACGCAGAAACTTTGCGCTGCGAGAGGGAACTCAACGGTTCAACCATTTGCCCGAACTCTACTGTGCTGAATAGACGTTCATATGAGCGGCTGTGCCAAGACAGAGGAAAGGCCCAATATTCATCCCCGAGCATTCGCTGAACTGTCTATGGGCTGGTACGAGCCTCCGAACTCGTCAAAGACGCTAGCGGTATGCAGCCCAAGAGTCGGAGGTGGTGGCAGGCTGTCATTTACGTCGATGGATCGATGAATCGGCGGAGCTGCCATGGTAACTTCCGTGCCCATGGTGGTCGCAACGCGGACACGCTTCAGTCCAGCGTGATCGGCAAGCGCTGCTACAGAATTGACGGAGCCATATGCGATATCCGCGTTGGCCAGTCTTGTGGTGAATGATTCCCGCGAGAGCGCGCGCGAAACGCTGCCGATTATGTCATGCAACGCCTCAACATTTTCAACCCGCGCATTGTTGCTGATGAACCTTTCGTCGGTGGCCAAGCCCGGTCGCTCCAGTACCTTGTCGCAAAACCGTGCCCATTCGCGTTCGTTCTGGATGGCGATGATGACCTGGGATCCGTCGTTCACCTTGAAGGCTGCGTAGGGCTGGATCGTAGGGTGCATCAGGCCAACCCGCTTGGGGGCCTTGCCGCCGTATTCGTACTGCATCAGCGGCACGTTCATCCATTCCGACGCCACCCCGAAGAGCGATACGCTGACGCCATAGCCTTCGCCGGTGCGTTCGCGATAGAGGAGCGCCTCGACGATCGCCGCGTGCGCTGTCATCCCTGCCCCAATGTCGCAAATCGAAACGCCGATGCGGCCAAGGTCCTCCGGTGCACCTGACACATCCACCAGACCACTTTCGGCTTGAACAAGAAAGTCATAGGCCTTGAGCGCGCTGGCCGGACCATCGTCGCCATAACCGGAGATGTCGCAGGTGATGAGCCGCGGGTTTTTCTTGCGCATTTCCTCCGATCCGAACCCCGCGCGGGCCATCGCGCCCGGCGCGAGATTCTGGACAAAGACATCAGCCTTCGCCAGCAGGCAGTGCATCAGGTCGGCGTCCCTTTCTGATTTCAGGTCCAGAACCACCGACTCCTTCCCGTGGTTGGTCCAGACGAAATACGAACTGTCGCCGTGGACTGAGGCATCATAGCCCCGTGCGAAATCGCCTCCGGCGCGTTCGATCTTGATCACCCGCGCGCCCATATCGATGAGGCGCGATGTGCACAGAGGTGCCGCCAACGCCTGTTCGACAGACACCACCAGCAGGTCGGAAAACGGGTTTGCCATGCTACTCTCTCCGGGTCGACGTCAGGCCGCGCCAAGGCTCTTGGTGACCTCGCGAAGGTCTTCGGCGACCTCCAGAGCGAGGATGTCAGCAGTCACCCGGTCGGTTCGCTCAATACCAAGCGCCCCGGTCGCCAGCGTGCGGAACTTTGCCGCAATTTCCTCCGGGGTCATTCGGTTGTTCGGGTCGCCCTTGGCGTAAATCTGTTCCCCTGAGAAGACCCGACCATCGCGGGTTTTGACATCCACGAGGGCGGCAACAGTATTGGGGTATTTCTCTGCCAGTTCCATGCTGGCCTCGATCTTGATGCGGGGCATCAGATCGCTAATATCCGGGTCGGCAAGAGTTTCGTCCGAGAAGCGTTCGAGCGTGACTGCACCGTCCTTGAGACCCAGAGACACGGCGAAAGGCGTGCTGAGACGCGCTGCAAGGGGGCTCTTTGGCGCATAGTTCATGCCCTGTCCTGGCATGGTCTCGGACTGTACGATGCTGACCTCAGCGATGTCTTCCGTTTGCAGGTCGTTCTCGGCGACCAGGTCGAGCGTTTTTGTCACTGCCGTATGGCTGCATTGGATTGTCGGAAGCGATTTCAGACCGCCGATGCTGACCTCGTAGTATTCTCCCAACCGGTCGAGAAGAGGTTCGGGGTTTGGCTCTTCCGAGAAGGCGTTGAAGAAGCCAGACGGATATTCAAGGATTCCAAGCGGGCCGGTCGCACCGCCTTTGACCAGTTGGGCAAACAGCACAGCTTTCATCGCTGCCATGGCAGGATGCAGACTTTTTGAGAAATCGCCATTCTCGACGCCGTAGCGAAGCCCGCCAGCTGCATCAGCCGCGAGTCCCATGGTCATCTCGATGCCAACAGCATCCAACTTCAGCAGCTTCGCTGCGGCGGCGGCTGCGCCGATGCCCCCGAAGGTCGCGGTGGGATGCCAGAACTTGTAGTGGGTCGGCATAGTGCAACGCCCGATGCGCCCGGCCACATCGAAGCCCAGGACAAAGGCCTCGATGATCTCCTTGCCGCTCGATTGCAGTTCCTCGCCCAGGGCAAAGGTCGTGGCGACCAGAGACGATCCGAGGTGGGAAATCGACGGCATATGCGTGTCGTCGAAGTCAATCGTATGTGCCATGGCGCCATTGGTCAGCGCGGCTGTAACAGCGCTGGTTTTTCCCGCCTCGCCAAAGACGGTGGAATATCCACCCGCTTTTTGAGCCGCGGCGAACCCCGTCACCCAGGAAACCTCTTCCCTGGCCTGAACGCGACCGCCCAAAGCACAGCCAAGGGTATCGAGTATGAAGAGTTTCGCCTGTTCGACGACCTCGGTCGGCAAGTCATCGAAGCTTGTGCGAGCAACGAACTCTGCGAGCTGACGAGTCAGGTCCACCTTGTTTGTTGATTGTGCCATAAAATTCTCCGGTTCGCGCATATCTTGGTAGGGTGTCTGTTCAAACCAGAACTCGCATCTGCGTTGGCATTGAAAAACTAAAATGCATGGATAGGTGCTATATCAGGTTTTTATGATGCAGCTTGCTTGGTGCAGGTGTCTGGGTCGTTCTGGCCCCGCAACCATTCATCAAGGGAGGCAGGCTCCGCTGCCTCCACGGCATTCCAAAGATCGGATGCGGAGTCTTCGCCCAGCAAAGCCTGAGCTTTGGCCTTGATCTTCTGCTCGCGTAACGCGAGCCCTCCCATGCGATCAATGTCGTGGGTGATTTCAACGCTTCGGCCATCATTGGTCGTGATCCGGGCCGTTGCTTGCGTTTCCGCCAATCCGTCAACGCCTTTCACCACCACGCGGTCGCGCAGGGCAACGAGGTCTGGGGCGCGGCAGGCGGCGTCAGAATAGGTGGTCAAGGCAGCCGTGTCCTGGCCCACGAGAACCATCGCGGAACACTGGCGGTAGCTGAACTTCGCCTCAAGCCCCGTCTGGGGTTCAAGGATATTGCAGACCTTCAGATAACGCGGTGGCACTGAAAGCGTGACACTTGCAACCTCGTCCGGTTTTACGCCCAGACTGTCACGCGCTTCGATCAAGGCCTCAAGCGACGCGTGTGCACCGTGACAACAAGCATGGAACTTATGCAGCACCCCTTCGAACATCCAAGACTGGCCAAGGCCGTCCAGTATCTCGTCCGGAGCCCGCATTTCTGCGGCGTGCGTAATCGCGAAACCCTGGTCGGCCTCCAGTGTGTCGGGACGGGACTCAAATCCTGCCTGGGCGAGAAGCGCGGCCTCGACACCATTGGACGCGGCCATGCCGGCATGAAACGGTTTGCCCATTGTCCCGAATTGTGCCCGCAAACCCGAGGCGCGCGTTGCGACCAACCCGAGGGCGTTTCCTGCGCCCCGCACGTCCAGTCCAAGCAATCGGGCCGAGGCCAGTGCCGCGCCGAAGGCACCTGCGGTTGCGGTGGAATGAAACCCGACGAAATGGTGGTGGCGCCCGAGCCAGGCGCCGATGCGGGTTGCGGCCTCCATACCGACAAGCGATGCTTCCAGAAACGTCTTGCCACTCGCTCCGGTCTTTTGCGCCAAAGCAAAACTCGCAGGAAAGACGACGACGCTGGGATGCCCGAGATAGGCGAAATGGGTATCGTCATAGTCAAGTGCGTGACTGATCGTGCCATTGGCCATTGCGGCTGCCCGCGCTGGCAGCTTCTGCGCCGTTCCGACAACCGTAGCTTCAGCGACACCACCTTCGGTCGCGACATAGTCCCTGACGATCCGGCTGACCGGCTCGTCCTGCCCGGCGATCGAAACAGCCAGCCAGTCGAACAGTGATATGCGTGTCATGCGCAGCGCGGCCTCAGATCGGCCCTCATCTAGAGAACCCGTCGCAAACGCTGTGATGGCCTCAGTGATTGGAGCGGAGTTCAAGGTGTCAGATTTGCTCATCGGCGGTTCATTTCTGTAAATCTCGTGTGGCCTCTTGCAAAACCACATTTACTCTTTTCCATTGACGGAAATAAAAATATGCGAAAGTAAGTATATCCACGATAACGAAATTCGAAGGCGTCGACGTGGATATCAAGCAGCTCAAGACTTTCATTTGCGTTGCGGAAACCGGATCACTCAGCGCGGCCTCGGACCGATTGCGCCTGGCGCAACCGGCCCTGTCGCGTCACATTAAGCTGTTGGAGCATGAGATCGGCGTTCAGCTTTTCGCGCGCCATGTCAGGGGTATGACACTCACCGAACCGGGGGAAAAACTCCTTGGGCGTGTTTCCGGCCTGATCCGCCAGTTGGAGCAATCGGTCGACGACATCCGCTCGAATGATGAAGTGGTCAAAGGCAACGTTGCGATCGGTTTAATGCCCAGCGTGAACACCGTTTTCGCCGTGCGTCTCGTAGAACGAGTGCGGCGCGAGCTGCCCAAGGTCACACTCCGGATCGTCGAAGGTTATTCAGGCCACCTGATCGAATGGCTTCAGCGAGGCGATCTGGACATTTCGTTTCTTTACGGACCTGCGGCTGACCTGCACCTGCGCTGTAAGGAGTTGCTTTACGAGGATATCGCGCTGATCAGCCCTCCGGATTCGTTGCCCGACCTCGGCCCGCAGATCCGGATCGCCGAAGTGGAGCATCTGCCGCTTGTTTTGCCCAGCCGTCCCCATGCTATTCGGATGCTGGTTGACAATGCCGCTTCTAAGGCAGGCGTTTCTCTGAACATCGCGCTGCGCGGTGACGCGTTCTGGGTGTTGAAGTCACTCGTCGCTGACGGGTCTTATCATGCTTTCATCCCGCTGTCGGCGGTTTCCGAAGAGGTCAAATCGGGAGTGCTCGAAGCCCGGACTTTTGTTTCCCCTCCCATCCGCCGGCAACTCGTTCTGGCAATGCCGCCGGACAGGTCAAACACCAGAGCCACGGACGCGGTGATCAAGGTTCTTGCCAGCGAAATCGCCACGATGATTGAAGAGGGCGTATGGAAGGCTGATCCGGAATCGGATCTTGTCGAAGACATTTGACGTGCGGCCGCCCGCCATAGAATTTCTGCATGGCATCACTGCCAACATTTTAATTGTTTGATCGCATTGAGCCGCTGATCTTATCGAAAACGGCAATGGATCACCTCATGACAACTTCCTCATTTTCGACACTCGAGATAACAACGCCGCGTGACCACGTGCTGCAGGTCACACTGAACCGGCCGGCATCTGCGAACGCCTTCAATACGCAGATGGCTCGTGATCTGGTCCAGTTCTACGAGGACCTGGCGCTCGATCCCGGGGATACAAGGTGCGTGGTCATGACGGGCGCGGGCGAAAAGGCGTTCTGCGCGGGGGCCGACCTGAAGGAACGCGACGGGATGTCTGATCATGACTGGGGCCTTCAGCATCTGGTCTATGAACGCATGATCCGTGCCATTCTGGGCTGCCCGGTGCCGATCATCGCCGCCGTGAACGGTGCGGCCTATGCCGGAGGCTGCGAAATCGCGGCGGCTGCGGATTTCATCTATGCCGCCGACAACGCCCGCTTTGCCCAGACCGAAACCCGGATCGGTATCATCCCCGGTGCCGGCGGCACGCAGACCTTGGCACGGGCCATCGGCGAACGGCGTGCCAAGGAGGTGATCCTGTCGGCCCGCCCGTTCAGCGCCGCCGAGGCGCTGGACTGGGGCCTTGCCAATGCCGTCTTCCCGATCGGGGAACTGCTGGAGGCTGCGCTTGACACCGCCGAGGCGATGGCGCGCAACGCGCCGATCGCTGTCCGACAGGCCAAGCAGGCAATCTATCGCGGTGCGCAGATGTCACTGGCCGATGGGCTGGCCTTCGAGATCGAAACCTATAACCGCACGATCAACACCGAGGACCGGCGCGAGGGCGTGCGGGCGTTCAACGAAAAGCGCCAACCGCAGTTCAAAGGGCAATGAAACGCATGACTTTTCCTGACAAGGTGGACTTGCGCGAAGTTGGCCTTCGCGACGGGTTGCAGATGGTTGGCCGGATCCTTCCGACCCAAACCAAGCTCGACTGGTGCCGAGACCAGGTGGCTTGCGGGTTTTCGGAGATCGAGGTGACCTCTTTCGTTCCGCCATCCTCCATTCCCCAATTTGCGGATGCGGCCGAGGTTCTGAAGGGAGTAAAGGCCATCGGAGGTTTTACCGCGGCGGTGCTTGTGCCGAACCTCAAGGGTGGTATCCGCGCCCTTGGGCGCGGGGCGGACAAGATCACCTTCGTTCTGTCGGCCAGCGAAGCGCACAACATGTCCAATGTCCGGCGCCCGACCGATGCGTCGGTGACAGAGTTCGAGGACCTCGTGACGGAACGCGATGCGCGCGGGTTGAAGGGCAAGGTTGCCCTGTCGGCGGTTATCGCGACCGCATTTGGGTGCAGCATCCAAGGCGAGGTGCCAGAAGACCGCGTTCTGGCTTTGTCAGAAAGACTGGCCGCCGCCGGGGCGGACGAGTTGAACATCGCCGACACGGTCGGTTACGGCAATCCGCTCCAGGTGCGCAGGATGTTTTCCGCCATTTCGAACTTGGTCGGCCCGCTTCCACTAGCCGCCCACTTCCACGATACCAGGGGCATGGGGCTTACCAATGTCATGGCTGCCGCCGAGGTTGGCGTTCGGCGCTTCGATTCAGCGCTTGGGGGGCTCGGTGGATGCCCTTTCGCCCCCGGCGCGACGGGGAACATCGCGACAGAAGACTGCGCCTATCTGCTGGAAAGCATCGGCTTGAGCACTGGAATTGATTTCGTGCGGCTGTTGAAGCTGCGCGCGAGGCTTGAGGAATGGCTGCCGGATGAACGCATCGAAGGCCGGTTGAAACAGGCGGGCTTGGCTAAAACCTTTCTGTCAGCCGCCTAACACTGCGTTGCAAATTCGTTATAGCACCCATATTCGCGTTATAATTTTGTCACCCCACAGCATTTGCAAAGCTGCCCTTGCAAAGGCGTCCTTCCGCGTTGGGGGCGCTCGAAACTTGGGAGGACAAAATGATCATCGCAAAACTGTCAAAATATGCTGCCGTATCAGCGCTCGTCTTGGGCCTTTCCAGCGTTGGCGCAATGGCCGAAACGCTGAAAATGGTCAGTTCCTGGGCATCGAACCAGGCGACCTATCGCGTCAATGTCGAAACCTTCGTAGCCAAGGTGGCCGAACATACCGGCGGTAATACCGACATCAATGTTGTCGGGCCCGAAGCGATCAGCCCACTGGAACTGGTCGAACCACTTCAGACCGGCATCATCGACATGATCTTCACACACCCGGCCTATCACGCGGGGACTACGAAGATCGGCATGGCCGCCGACGGGATCGCCGTCGATCCGGCGACCTGGCGTGAAAGCGGCATTTTCGACGCCTTTGACGCCTATTACCAGACCCTGGGCATCAAGGTGATCGGGATCATGCCGCTGGGCCAGCGTGGTTTCCGCTTCGTGACCAATCAGGACGTTGAAGGGCGCGAGAATTCCTTTGAAGGTATGAAGGTGCGGGCCAATGCCTCATACATCGCGATCATTGAGAAGCTGGGCGGCAGCCCTGTTCCTCTGGGTGGTGGCGAGATCTACTCTTCGCTTCAGAATGGCGTGATCGACGCTGCTCCCTGGAGCGCTACTGGGCTGGTCGATTTCAAGCTCTACGAGGTTGCCAGCCATGTTCTGCAGCCTGATTTCGGATCGCTGTCGAATTGGATGTTCATGAACCTCGACAAATGGAATTCGCTCGACGCCGACACGCAGGCGGCAATCACCCGCGCCGCGGCCGAGACGGAACTCTACGCGCTCGAAGAAATGACGCGCATCGCCGACATGGAGCTGGGCCAGCTTCAGGAAAAGGGCATGGCGATCACCAACATGAACGCCAGCGAGGCCGAAAATATCTCAGCCTGGATGTCGGAAGCCATGTGGGGCTTGGCGATGGACACCGATGCAGATGTGGCGGCAGGCATTCGTGAACTGGCGGTCAAAGCTGGGCTTTCCCAATAAATGCTGACGCTGAAGCGGATCGAAAAAGGAGTTGCGGGGGGGATGGCGTTCCTCTCAGCGCTTCTTCTTGCGGGGATCGTCGGTCTGTTCGTGATGGAGATTTTCATGCGCTACGCCATGAACGCTCCGACGAAATGGAGCAACGACGTCATCAGCTTCATCATGCCCGCGATGATCTTTCTCGCGCTGCCCGAAGTGACCCGCCGCAACCAGCATATCGCGATCACATTCCTTGTCGAAGCGGTGGGCGATGACGTGGCGGTAAAATGGGGCCGAGTTCTGGCTTTGGCTTCGGCAGTTGTCGCGGCGCTGGCGGCGTGGATCGTTGCCTCGTCGGCCTTGAAGCAGTTTTCGACGGGCATCCTGACCAACACGGTTATTCAAGTGCCCAAATGGGCCTTGCTGTCGCCGATAGCATTCAGTTTCGGCGTTGTTGCGCTGATCTTCCTAACAACTGCCCTGATCGGGAGGGATGAGGCATGAGCTGGGCCGAAACCCTTATGATCCTGCTGGGGCTTCTGCTCGGCTCCTTTGCGACGGGACTACCGGTATTCATTGCGTTCTTCGCGATTTGCATTGGCGCGGTCTTCATGCTGTTTGGCTCGAACGGGTTCGGGCTGGTCGCGAACTCGATCCTGACGGCAACGTCCATAGTGTCCCTCAGCACCGTGGCCATGTTCGTTCTGATGGGTGATCTGCTGTTTCGCTCCGGGTCGACGGAAGTGCTTTTCGACGCGGCGAACCGCATCTTTGGCAGGCTGCGGGGACGGCTTTATTTCCTCGTGATCGCGCTTTCCACGATCTTCGGCGCTTTGTCGGGCTCCATCGTCGCGGTGACAGCCATGCTCGGGCGTTCGGTTCTGCCTTCTATGAACCAGCGCGGCTACGACGAAGGCTTGTCGATCACCACGATCCTGTCAGGCGCAAGCCTCGCCCCCATCATTCCGCCATCCATCGTCGTCATCATCCTGGGATCCCTGGTGAATGTCTCGATTGCCGGGCTACTTGTCGCTGGGTTGCTGCCGGGGCTGCTGATTGCCGCCCTGACCGGTCTTTATGTCTGGGTGCGGATCAAGCGCAACCCAAGCCTCGCCCCGGAAGACGACGCCAACGGAGGCGAAGATGGCGACAGCCTGGGGTGGCTGCTTTTGAAATGCGTGCCGTTCCTCATGGTCATATTCTCCGTCATTGGGTTTATCCTGCTTGGTGTTGCCACGCCATCGGAAGCCGCGGCCAGCGGGGTCGTCGGTGCCCTGATCACAACCGCGCTTTATCGAAAGCTCAGCCTCAAGTTCCTGACCGACAGCCTTGTCGAGGCGGCGCTTCTGACCGGTTCGATCATGGCGATCTTTGCCGCCTCCAGCCTGTTTGCTCAGATACTGTCCTTTACCGGCGCATCGCAAGGCTTCCTGAAATTCTTCTTGGCGCAGGACCTCACTGGCCTGACGGCCTTCCTGGCGACCATGCTCATCACGCTCGTGGCCTGCATGTTCATCGACGTGATCGCCTATATGCTGGTCAGTGTGCCGATCTACGCGCCGATCGCCGACGCGTTTGGGTTCGACCCGATCTGGTTCTGGGCAATCTACCTAATAAACGTCACCCTTGGTTCGGTGACGCCCCCGTTTGGCTACGCGCTGTTTGCGCTCAAGGCTGCTTCCCCAGACCTCCCGATGGGCAAGACCTACCGCGCGGCGTGGAGCGTCGTAGCCATCTTCGCGATAGCGATCACGTTGCTCTATCTTGTTCCGGGCATCGTCACACTTATCCCATCCATGCTGTGAGAAACCTCATGACCGAATACACCAGCTATGATCTTATTGAATGGGGCCAGCCCTTCGAAAAACGCCGAAATGCATTGCCGGAGCCCAGCGGGGCCGAGGTTATGGTGCGCGTTACGGCGGCAGGTCTCTGTCACTCGGACCTGCATGTCCAGAAAGGCTATATGGACCTTGGCGAAGAGGGCAAGCTGACCTTTGCCGACCGCGGCGCGCAACTGCCGATGACATTTGGCCACGAGATCGCCGGCATTGTCGAAGCCGTGGGCCAAGAGGTGACGACGGTCACCCCGGGACAGCAGGTTCTCGTCTTTCCCTGGATCGGATGCGGCACATGCGAGGCCTGTCTGGACGACCGGGAGAGCGATTGCCCGAATATGCGGATCATCGGGCTGAAGCAAAAGGGCGGCTTTGCCACCCATTGCCTGGTGGAGAACGAGAAGTTCCTTGTCGATATCGAGGGCCTTGATGCGGCCGCTGTCGTGCCCCACGCGTGCTCGGGCATCACCGTCTACAACGCGCTGGAGAAGATGGGCGCGCTGCGGGAGGGTGAGTGGATGGCGATCCTGGGATGCGGGGGGCTTGGCATGAATGCCATCGCCATCGCGCGGGCCATGGGGATCGATAACATTATCGCCGTCGATATCGACGACGCCAAGCTCGATGCGGCGCTGGAGATAGGCGCAATGAAGATCATGAACAGCACGCGTGAAGATGGGGTTGCGGAGTTGCAGAGCCTAGCAGATGGCCGCCTGATGGGGGTGCTTGATACATTCGGCGGCCCCTCTACGGGCCAGCTCGCCGTGCGCGCTCTGGCCAAGGCGGGGCGCTATATTGTCGTCGGGCAGTGCGGCGGGGATTTCAAGATGCCTCAAGTCTGGCTGCCGCAAAAGGCCATGACCGTGCGCGGCAGCCATGTGGGCAATTCGCCGCAATTGCACACGCTGATCGAAATGGTCCGCGCAGGCAAGATCAAGCAGATGCCGATCGAGCGGCGTCCGCTTTCGCAAATTAACCAGGCAGTCGAGGATCTGGAACATGGCCGGGTCACAGGCCGCATCGTGTTCCAGCCCGACCAGGACGACGAGTGACATCATGAAAACCTATCAGCATTACATCAACGGCGCCTGGGTTGAACCAGCGAGCGGCGAATATTTTGACACTGACAACCCCTACACGGGCGAGGTCTGGGCGCAGATCGCCAAGGGAAACACCGAAGATGTGGCGCGCGCCGTTGCAGCTGCCAAGACCGCCTTCGAGACGGGGCCGTGGGCCGAGATGCGCCCGACGACCCGGGGAAAGCTTCTGGTCAAGCTGGCGGAGACCATCGAGCGCGAGGCCGAGCGCCTTGGCGAACTGGAGGTGCGTGACAACGGCAAACTGATTGCCGAAATGGGCACCCAGACCCGCTATCTGGCCGAGTGGTACCGCTATTATGGCGGTCTGGCCGACAAGGTCGAAGGCGCGGTTCTGCCCTCGGACCGGCCGGGTATCTTCAACTACACGAAGCACGAGCCCTTGGGCGTGGTCGCGCTGATCACGCCCTGGAACTCGCCGCTCCTGCTGCTGGCCTGGAAGCTCGCTCCAGCACTGGCGGCTGGCAATACAGCCGTGGTCAAACCGTCCGAGTTCACCTCGGCTTCGACCCTCGAATTCATGGACCTGGTCAAGGAGGCTGGTTTCCCCGATGGCGTGGTGAACTGCGTGACCGGGTTCGGCCTCGATACCGGCGCGCCATTGGTGGAGCACCCGGACGTCGCCAAGGTTGCCTTCACCGGATCTGACCTCGCGGGACAGAAGATCTATGAGGCGGCGGCGAAAAAGATCATGCCGGTCACGCTGGAACTGGGCGGCAAATCGCCCAACATTGTTTTCGAGGATGCCGATTTCGAAGCCGCCGTGATGGGCGCGATCTCGGGCATCTTTGCCGCAACCGGTCAGACCTGCATTGCCGGGTCGAGGCTTCTGGTGCAACGCTCAATTCACGACAGGTTCGTCAAGCGTCTGGTCGAGGTGGCTGGTGAAGCCAAAATCGGCGACCCGATGTCAATGGACACTCATGTCGGCCCGGTGACCACGCCGCCGCAATACGAAAAGATTCTCCACTACATCAACGTCGCTCGAGAAGACGGGGCAACCTGCGTTCTGGGCGGCAAACCCTATACCGGCAATGGCGCGAAAGGGGACCGTTTTGTCGAGCCGACGATTTTCACCGGCGTCTCCAACGAAATGCGGATTGCACAGGAAGAGGTCTTCGGCCCAATCCTGTCGGTGATCCCCTTCGACACCGAGGAAGACGCGATCCGTATCGGCAACGATATCCTCTTCGGGTTGGCTGCCGGGGTTTGGACCTCGGACATCGGCAGGGCCTTCCGGATGTCGGACAAGCTCAAGGCAGGTACTGTCTGGGTAAATACATATCGCGCTGTCAGCTTCATGACGCCCTTCGGTGGCTTCAAACGCTCCGGTCAGGGGCGGGAAAGCGGGCAAGAGGCGATCAAGGAATTCATGCAGGTGAAATCTGTCTGGATTGCGCAACAGACCACGGCTGCGAACCCTTTCATCATGAGATGACAGCGAGCTTTGGCCGCTCTTCAAACCAACATTCAATACGGAATCCAGTAAATGCACGAAAGCATTCTGAGCAAACGCTACACCATCAAGGCAATCCCGAACGAGGACCGCCGTCCAATCGAGCTGAGTTCGACAATGAAGCCGCACCCCTTGTCCTACATGGAACTGCCCTTCGACCCGGAATACTCGCTCTACTGCAATCGCATGACCCCGGAACGGCTGAACCACGTTACCGATGACGAGCAGTATTGGGCTGTCCGACAGAAGGTCATTCTGCGCAATACCGGGGAATTCCCTGTGGAAATCTCGGGGCCGGATGCCGAGATATTCGCGAACCGGGTGTTTGCACGTGACGTGAGCCGGGTAAAGGTCGGCCGATGTTCTTACAATTTCGCCCTCTACCATCATGGTGGCATGATCACTGACGGTGTCATGCTGCGCCTTGCGGAAGACAGATTCTGGATGGCTCAGGCCGATGGCGAGCTTTACACTTGGTACATGGCCCACGCGCATGAGTTCGACGTGACGATTTCGGATCCGAGTGTCTGGGTCTCACAGGTACAAGGCCCCCGATCGATGGACGTGCTGCGTGACGCCATTGACGGTCATTTCCCCGATCCATGGCGCTATTTCGACATCGCGACCGTGTCGATTGCAGGGGAAGAGGTCATCATCACCCGCACCGGATTTTCCAATGAGCTTGGGTGGGAATTCTACCTACGGCCGGAAAACGATGCCGAGAAGGTCGGCAACCGCATTTGGGAGGCGGGTCAAAGGCACGGGATGATCCTGACCGGCACGCCAGTATTCCGTGCGCGCCGTATCGAAGCAGGGCTGATGAGCCAGGCGGAGTTCGACAGCACAACTACACCCTTTGACGCCGGTCTCGGACATTTTGTTCAGATGGACAAGCCGGATTTCAACGGCAAGGCAGCCTTGGAAAAGGCCGATAAACGATCGCGAACCTTCGGAATGCGGGTGTGCGGCGGAATCGCGGAACGCGGGCGGACTATCTCGGTTGGTGGCAAATCCGTCGGCACGGTATGTTCCTCGACATGGTCGCCTTACCAGGAATGCGGTGTCGCGCTGGTGCGGATGGATGACCCGAATATGGGACCGGGTACAGAAGTGGGGGTGATCGGCACGGACGGCGCCACGTACAGAGCGCAGTTGTGCAGCCTGCCGATGTATGATGCCGAGGGTGCAATCGTGCGAGGCAGAAACACAACGATACCCGAAGGCCCTGAACCATGGCGGGGTTGACCCTGCCACAACGAAAAACCGCGCTGTCCCGAAGGCCGTTCGACTTCAGTCGGCCTGGCGGGACAGACCTTCACTCATGGAATTGATGACGGATTTGTGTTTGCGACTTGGTTGCCGTCACACCCCCTGCGCCATTATCCAAGTCTTGAACACTTCCGTTGCAGGTGACGCGGTAGGCTTTGCTGGCAGAACGATGCAGTAGGCGAAGTTGGAAATGGCAATGTCTGACAGCCACACAAGCCGACCGCTTTCTATCTCTGGCTCCGCAAACTCGTCCTGCATCCCCAATCCATTTCCGGCGATGACCGCCTGAAGGCGGCTGTTGGCGTCCGGCAGCGAAAGTGCGTTCTTTCTCGGCGCGAATGTCAGTCCCGCGAGATCATGCCAGTCGCGCCAGGCGGCCATGCCGGATGCGTCCGGCAAAAGCGGGATTTCCTGAAAAGCGTTTTCAAGACCAAGTGCTTCGACACGGGCAGCAGTGTCCGGGCTAGCCAACGGCCGGGTGTTGGAGTTGAGCAGAACCTCAACTTCCATGTTTTCGACCGACGGGTCGCACCAGAAGATCGATAGATCGAGGGCGGGGTTTTGCAGATCGGCCTTGGTATTGATCGGCTCGATCTTTAGCGAAATATCAGGGTTGGCGCGGGTGAAGTCGGACAACCTAGGGCCGAGCCACCGCGCGATGAACCAGCTATGGGCGCCGACGCACAGCGGTTCTTCAACGGTTGATCTGATTTCGTATATCACGGCCTCGAGGCGGCCCAGGTGCCGTGTCGCTGCGTCTTTCAGGCGCGTGCCTTCCACTGTCAGGCGGATATGGGTGTGGCGGCGCTCGAACAGGCGCACGCCCAATTCGTCCTCAAGCTTCGCGATCTGATAGCTCACCGCGCCCTTGGACATGTTCAAGGCTTCGCCCGCCGCTGTGAAGCTCATTAGCTCGGAAACGGTACGGAAGACGTTGAGGCTGTCAAAGGATCGAAATCGCATAGTTCTGTTTAATTGAGCTGAACACAGAGATCAAGAAATTGGGTTTGCCGCAGGATGGTTTGGGCATCTAGTCTCACTGCAGGGAGAGACATCATGACACCACGCGATCCGATAGCGCATTTGCCGACCCATGAGGTCATCAACATGCCCCCCCACATGGGCGATCAGAACCTGTGGGCAGATGACCGCGCACTGAGACACTGGGCTTCGCATATGGGCGGGGCGGGTCATACCGGGCATTTCACGCATGTCGGCCATCTGACCGGGCTGGACGAGACCTTCCAGAAAGCCAATCAGGCCAATCGTCATGGGCCCGAACTGCAGGCCTTTGACCGCTACGGCATGCGCATCAACGCAGTCGCGTTTCACCCGGCCTACCACGACCTGATGGACCTGGCGATTTCCAACCAGGTCCACAATTTCGCGTGGCATCATGAGGGCAATGCCGGTCATCTGGGCCAGTCGGTTCTGACCTATATGTTCAGCCAACCCGAAGGCGGCGTGA
Source organism: Ruegeria sp. AB8 (assembly GCF_056542605.1). Taxonomy (NCBI): domain Bacteria; kingdom Pseudomonadati; phylum Pseudomonadota; class Alphaproteobacteria; order Rhodobacterales; family Roseobacteraceae; genus Ruegeria; species Ruegeria sp. AB8. The sequence continues at coordinate 21,565 of NZ_JBQGAB010000024.1, read as the reverse complement.
TGTGCCCGATGGCGATGGCCTATTCCGTCGTGCCGTCCCTGCGCATGGCGCCCGCAGTTGCAGAGGAATGGATGCCGCGCATCCTGTCCACCGAGTATGACCGGCGCGACATCCCCGCGAACGAAAAAACCGGCGCAATGATCGGAATGTTCATGACCGAGAAGCAGGGCGGATCGGATGTGCGCGCCAATTCGACAGTGGCCCGGCCTGACGGTGACGGCTACCTGCTGACCGGGCACAAATTCTTCTGCTCGGCTCCCATGTGCGACGCGTTTCTCGTACTGGCCAATACTGAAGGCATGGGCATTTCCTGCTTCCTCATGCCCCGCTGGCGGCCCGACGGAACCCGCAACAACCTGTTTATCCAGCGGATGAAAGACAAACTGGGTAACAAGTCCAACGCCTCGACCGAGATGGAGTTTCAGGACACTTACGGCGTGATGGTGGGCGAGGAAGGCCGTGGCATTCGCACGATCATCGAGATGGTGACGGGCAACCGGCTTTATTGCGCCATGTCCTCGGCGGGGATCATGCGGCAGGCGCTGGTGCAAGCGCTGCATCACACCTCGCATCGATCGGCCTTCCAGAAACGCCTGATCCAGCAACCGCTTATGCAAAATGTTCTGGCCGACATGGCTGTTGAGGTCGAGGCCGCGCTGGCGCTCGGGCTACGGGTGGCGCAGGCGATGGACCGCATGGATGACCCGGCCGAGGCGGCGCTGGCCCGCATTGGCACAGCGGTGGCGAAATACTGGAACACCAAGCGATGCCCGAGCCTTGTGGTCGAGGCGCTCGAATGCCACGGGGGTCCAGGCTATGTCGAGGAAAGCATCATGCCTCGGCTGTATCGCGAAGCGCCGCTTAACTCGATCTGGGAAGGGTCGGGCAACGTGATGGGGCTCGACGTGCTACGGGCCATGGGGCGCGAGGCCGAGGCGATCCCCGCCGTGATGGCGGAACTAGAGAAGGCGCGCGGAAACCATCCCAATCTTGACCGGGCAATCGACGAGCTGCGCGATGAACTGGCCGACCCGGAGGGGCTGGAGGGCCGGATGCGCATGGTGACCGAGATGATGGCCCTGACCCTGCAGGGGGCGCTTTTGACCCGCCACGGCGATAGCGCCGTTGCCGATGCCTTTTGCGCCAGCCGCCTTGCCCCAAGATATCGCGGCGCGTTCGGAACCCTCCCCAAGGGGCTCGACCTCGACGCCATCATCAGCCGCGCACTGCCCGGCTGATCCACCCACCCAAGAACGAAAGGAGCCATGGATATGGCCGGAATGGTATTGCCCATGATCTCTAGCTGTGCGCGCTCGCCGTGGTTCAAGGCGACGCGCGAGATCACCACCGCCTATGGCGACCACGAAGGGCGGCTGACGCCCGTAACCTTTGATCGGCCCATCGTCGAAGAGTACCGGGTGTTGCGCACCAAGGCAGGCATTTTCGATGTACCGGAGGTCCCGCTGGAAATTCGAGGGCCGGATGCAGCGGCGTTCCTTGACTATGTGTTCACGCGGCCTGTCAGCACCATGGCCGTTGACCGGGGGCGTTATGGCCTGATGTGCCACGATGGAGGCGGCATTGCCTGTGATGGTGTTGTGTTCCGGCTGGCGGAAGACTGGTTCTGGTATGTCCATGCGGACCGCGACGTGTTCACATGGCTTCAGGCCCTGAAATTCGGCCATGACGTCGAAATCCGCGATCCGGGAGCCTGGGCGATCCAGATCCAGGGGCCGAACAGCCTAGAGATACTGGACGCCTGCGTCGATGGCAGGGCCCCGGACGGGTTCAAATATTACCATGCGCGTCAGGTCACTATGGGCGGTCAGCCGGTCCTGATCAGCCGGACGGGCTGGACCGCCGAACTTGGCTTCGAGGTCTACAACTTGGAGCCGCATGTCGATGGCATTGCGCTTTGGTCTCACCTGATGGCGGCAGGCCGGCCGCATGGGATGGAGATCCTGTCGACCTACGCCATGAACCCACGGCGGATCGAGGCGGGGATCATGAATTACGGCACCGACATGGGGTGGGACACAACGCCGTTTGATCTGGGGCTAGGCGAGTTTGTCGACTTCGATCATGACTTCGTCGGGCGGGACGCCTTACAAAGCGCCGAACGGAATCCTCGGTTCTCTGGCTTTATGACCGAGGCGAGAGACATCAAATGGGGATCGCCTGTCCAGGCGGATGGCCAGGTGGTCGGCCGTGTGAAGGCATTCGAGCCGTCGCCAACCCTCGGCATGGGGATCGGCTATGTCCTCTTCGACACGCCCGAGGCCATGGCGGCCAATACCTTCACCGTGACGGGCCGAGACGGGACTGAACATCCGCTGGCCCTGCATGCACTGCCATTCTTTGACCCTGACAAACGCATCCCCCGAGGCCTTGAGGTCATGGAGTTCAAAGGATGAAAGACACCGTCTCCAGCGCTCGCCGCGAAAACCTGAAACGCCTCCTGAAACCGCGCCACATCGCTTTTGTCGGCGGCAAGGCGGTCGAGGGCTGCATCAACGCCACCCGTAAATCCGGCTTTGCCGGGGACATCTGGGTCGTGCATCCGAAATACGAGGAACTGGCAGGCATCGCATGCGTTCCAAGCCTTGCCGATCTGCCCGAACCGCCGGATGCCGCCCTGATTGCCGTATCGCGGGAACGCACCGTTGACGTGGTGGCCGAGCTCAACGCTATGGGGGCTGGTGGCGCTGTTTCCATCGTCGGCGAATTTGCTGAAACGGGAGAGGCCGGGGCCGCGCTACAGGCCCGGCTGATCGAGGCGGCCGGAGATCTCGCGCTTGTCGGCCCGAATTGCCTTGGGCTGATGAACATGTTCGATCGCGCAGCTGTCTGGGGTGGCGACAACGTGTTCGAACCAGTCAATGGTAACGGCGTCGCGCTGATCAGCCAGTCGGGCTATGTCGCCTATTCGATCACCAATGTCGAAGAGGCTTTGCCGCTGGGCTACGCCATCAGCATGGGCAATCAGGCGGTGCTGAACGTCGCCGATTTCATCGAAGCCCTGCTGGATGATCCGCGGGTCCGCGCCATCGGCCTTTATCTGGAAGGGATCGTCGATGTCGCCGCGCTGAGCCGAGCCGCCTTGCGCGCGATCGACAAGGGCGTTCCGCTCGTGGCTTTGAAGGCTGGCGGTACGCAGGAGAGTTCCGAACTGACCCGCAGCCATTCGGGAACGCTCGCAGTTGCAAACGAGCTGTGGAGCGCGCTGTTTCGCCGCCTCGGCATTGTCGAGGCTGGGTCGCCCAAGGGCCTGATCGAGACGCTGAAGCTTCTCGGATCGCCCAGGCTGCCAAAAGGTAACCGAGTGGTTGCCGCGGCAAATTCCGGCGGCTATGCCGCGATGATCGGCGAAAAGGGCCGCGCCGCAGGGCTAGAGTTTCCCGCGCCTGACGACGCAGCGCAGAAAGCTCTGCGCCATGATGTGCCCGATCTGGTGTCGCTCCTGAACCCGCTCGACTGGAACCTGCCCTGGGCCAGCATGGCGCGGTCCGAGACCTCGGATGTCGGGCTTGGGTATTTGATGACCGATGAGGTCGACCTCTTGGTCTATTTCATAGACTGGCCCCGGCAGAAGGATGTCGCGAACGTGTGGTGGCCAACGCTCGAAGGTCTGACCCGCCTGAATGCGCGGATCGCCCAACCGGTCTTGGTCGCCAGCGTCCTCCCCGACGGGCTGCCCCCGGATTTGTGCCTCCAACTGACCCACGCAGGCCTGATCTGTCTTCAGGGGCTGGACGACGCATTGGCGGCGATCGCAGCGGCAGGCAGATACCACAGCTTGCGCCGTGCAGTTTTGGCGGACCCTAAAAACCGGGAACTGTCTGCTCCCCCACCTGAGCCCAAGTCGGTCATCCAACTTGACGAGGCAGAGGGCAAGGCAGCATTGGCAAGCTGCGGGCTGACGATCCCTAAGGGCGCGACGGGTTCGGCTGGGCATGTGATTGCTCAGGCCGACACACTCGGGTTTCCTCTCGCGGTCAAGCTTCTCAGCGCCGATCTGGCCCACAAGAACCACGCGGGTGCAGTGCATCTGAACATGGGAAGCAAACCCGCGCTGGAAGAGGCGATTGAAGCGATCAAAACGTCTGTCAGGGCCTACAATCCGGCCCTGTCTACCGACCGTTTTCTGATCGAGCGCATGGTGGCGCAACCCCGAGCAGAATTCATCGTCGGCGTCAGCTACAAGCCGGGATTGGGGCATGCTTTGGTCATTGGTCGCGGCGGGACGGCGGTGGAAGAGCTGAAGGACTATGCCACATTGCTGCTTCCAGCGGGGCGGGCACAAATCGAGGACGCGCTTGCCGGCCTGAAGATCAGCGGCAAGCTAAGGCTTTCCGATACCGAGCGAACCGTGCTTGTGACGCAGATAGAGGCAATCGCTGCATTTGCGGAACAGCACAGAAGCCGTCTGGTCGAGCTCGACGTGAATCCGATCATACTTGACACCGAGGGGCGCGCGACAGCGGTAGACGCGTTGCTGCGGCTTGCACGGGAGTAATCGATCAGGTTCCAGCCTGTTCTTTGAGCCAAACCAGCATCGAGCGCGCACCGGGTGACAGCACTTCGCCCGGAAACACAACGTGGTACCCCGCGCCCTCCAGCTTGGCGTCGGAAAGCGGCACCAGTGTTCCGGCTTCCACCTCTGGCGCGACCAGATCATCCCAAAGGGCGATCCCCTGGCCATCCACGACCGCCTGAACGCGGCTGTTTGAGTCCGGGATGGTCAGGCTGGACCGGCTGGGCGCGTAGGGCAGCCCTGCGGCTTTGTGCCAGGCCCGCCAACCCGCGTCACCGGAGCTGTCACCCAAGAGCGGAAGCTGCCTGACCGCCTCGGCCAGACCAAGCCGCCTAACCTGCTCTGCGACTGCGCGGTTTGCGGTTGGAACGGCAGACAGGGACAGAAGAAGTTCGCTTTTGTGACCCTCCCAGCCGCCAATTCCCCAGAGGATAGCCATGTCCACTCTGACAGATCTCAACATTTCCACCGAGTTAATCGGCTCGATCCGCAGGCTGATACCGGGATTGGCCTCGAAGAAGCGAGTGAGCCTTGGCGAAAGCCAGCGAGACGAGAAGTAGGTCAGTGCGCCAACGGTCACGGCACCCGAGGCTGTGCCACGCAGGTCTTCGATTTCACGATCGATCTGGCTCAGGGCCGTTTGGGACACATGCCACAATCTGCGCCCTTCCTCCGTCAGTTCCAGTTTTGCGTGTGCGCGCTCGAACAGGCGAAAGCCGAGCTCGGCTTCAAGTTTGCCCACTTGGTAACTGATCGACCCTTTCGACTGATGGACCTCGTCCGCCGCCTTGGTCATCGACAGATTGCGGGCAACGGCATCAAAGATCTTGAGGGTATCATAACAACGAAAGCGCATGATTATTGTCTAATTTTTTCGAACGACTTGTGCAAATCATTAGATTTGCTCGGAGCCCATGTGGTCGAATACCATAAACTTAATGCGTGGCACCCATCTGTCCTTGTCGAAGATCACCCGCAGGCGTCTAACAACTCTAAACGGTGAACAACATGACAATCGACCTCTCCCACTATCGTTTCGTCGCCAAGGCTTTGCTGAACAAGGGCGCGCGCCCGCGCGAGCTTGCCCGGACCATGCCTGCCCATCCGCTGAGCTACATGGAACTGCCCTTTGATCCCGAATACACGCTCTACAATTCGCGCCTGACGCCAGAGAAACTCGACACGGCCACGGATGACGAAATGTATTGGGCCGTGCGCACCAACGTCATCTTTCGTCACACCGGCGAGTTGCCGATCGAGATCAGCGGGCCGGATGCGGAAAAGCTTCTGAACAAGTTGTTTACTCGGAGCGTCAGCATGGTGAAGCCGGGCCGCTGCTCCTATCAATTCGCCTGCTATCACGATGGCGGCATGATCACCGATGGCGTGCTGCTGCGGCTGTCGCAGGACAGGTTCTGGATGGCGCAAGCCGATGGCGACCTCTTCAGCTGGTACAAGGCCCATGCCGAGGGGCTGGACGTGAAGATCCACGACCCCAACGTCTGGGTCAGCCAGATCCAGGGGCCGCGTTCGCTGGAACTTCTGGCCGCTGTGCTGGACGGGCCAATGCCCGATCCTTTCCGTTATTTCGATTGTGCTGAGGTCTCCATTGCGGGCCAGACCTGCTGGATCAGCCGCTCGGGTTTCACCAACGAGCTGGGATGGGAGGTCTATACGCTGCCCGACACCGACATCCCGGCCATCGGCGACCGGATCATGGAGGTCGGCGCGGCGTTCGGCATCCTGCTGACCGGAACGCCGGTGTTCCGCGCACGGCGGATCGAGGCCGGGTTGCTCAATGCCGGGTCCGATTTCGGAGCGGAGACGACGCCGTTCGAGGCAGGGCTTGGCGGTTTTGTCGAATTTGACGACCGTGATTTTGTTGGCCGCAAGGCGCTGGAGGCCGCTAGCAAATCCAGTCGCACCTGGGGCATGCGGGTACCCGGCGGTGTAGCACAGCTTGGCCGTGTCATGACCGTTGATGGCAAGGTGGTCGGCCGCGTCTGCTCCTCGGGCTATTCGCCGTATCAAGGCTGTGGTGTTTGCATCGTGCGCATGGACGACCCCGCACAGGGTCCGGGCACAAAGGTAGACGTGCTCTGTGCTGATGGGTCCACTCAAAGCGGTGAGCTCTGCACCCTGCCAATGTACGACGCCGACCGTCTGATCCCGCGCGGCAAATTGGTGGATATCCCGACCAAACGGGTCGCGGCGGAATGACCTTCATGCCCAGCGTTTCAACTGAACGCACTAGGAGTTGCGAACCAGAGGCGGCCTCGGCCGTCTCCACGCACTTTGCATTTCTACTATTGAGGTCGTTCTCCTCGTTGGATCTTTGCGCTGCGCTGGACGTGTTGAATGAAGCCAACCAGTTTGACCAGACGCCCAGATATTCGTGGTCTTTGTTCAGTGAAGACGGAAACGCTGTGTTGGCGTCTAACGGATTGTCCATGAATGTAGATGGCCCGATGATGCCGGTGAGCCGAAAAAGCACAGTAATCGTTCTGGGAGGTAAAGAATATGTAGGCGCATCTACTTTGCCAGTGCTGGCATGGTTGCGAAGTGTGTCCCGGAAAGGTGCGCGCATAGGCGCAATTGGGAGCGCTGTATTCACATTGGCAAAGGCTGGTGTGCGTTTGAACGGGCCAGTTTCTGCACATTGGGCGTATAGGGGGGCAATTGCCGAACATTGCCCAGATTTGGAGTTAAAGCAGAACATCTTCTGTATTGGCGAAAAAAGCCTAACCTGTGCCGGTGGGGCGTCGACCCTCGACATGATGTTGCAACTGATCGCATTGACCAGTGACGGCAGAATAGCCAATTGGGTCGCAGACCGGCTTGTTTGCAGTTCCTTCAGGACTGGACAAGAGGACCAAGGGGCCACCGAGTTCGTGCACATGCGAGAGCGCAACTCCAAGCTGGCAAAGGCAATCAGGGTAATGCAATCGCGCTTGGAAGAGCCTGTTTCAGCGCAGGAGATAGCTGTCTTAACCGGCGTCTCGATGCGTCAGCTTGAGCGCATCTTCAAGGCTCATATGGCGACCAGCCCTAAAGCATTCTATGTGAAGCTGAGGCTGGAACATGCACGGCGATTGCTTCAACAAACAGAATTGCCTCTGATCGAAATTGCGATTGCGAGCGGTTTTCAGAGCCAGTCCCATTTCTCCCGCCTTTACCGGAAGCAGTTTGGAGTTTCACCGCTTCTGGATGTGGGAATCCGGCGAATAGATGATCCTCTCCCAGATGGCGACTGCTCAGAAGGAGCAAGAAAATGTACAATTTGAACCTCACCACCTCGCACTTTCCGGTACAGAATGATGCGGAAATCCGCGACATCACGGTTGGCGGGTTGCTACGAGAGGTGGCAGCCAGCCACCCGGATGCCGTGGCGATGGTGGATGTCGCAGACAGCGGTGACTGCGGCCAGTCATGGACCTATGCGGAGATACTGGCGCAGGCCGAGAGCCTTGCGAATGCCCTCGCCACGCGGTTCGAAGCTGGTGACAGGGTCGTCGTCTGGGCACCCAATATCCCCGAATGGATCTTCATGGAATATGCCTGCGGGCTGGCCGGGTTGGTCCTGGTCACGGCCAACCCGTCCTTTCAGGCCTCAGAACTCAAATATGTGCTGGAGCAATCCGGTGCTGTTGCTCTGTTCATGGTTGATGAGTTTAGGGGCAACCCGATGGCTGAGATTGCGCGCGAGGCGACGAAAGGTAACACGCGCTTGCGCGAGGTCGTCAATCTGGAAGACGAAGATGCGCTCTATGCACATGGAGAACGGTCCGCCATCCTGCCAGATGTCCAGCCGGATGATGCCGCGCAGATCCAGTACACCTCGGGAACAACAGGATTTCCCAAGGGCGCGGTGCTCAGCCACAAGAACCTTGTGAACAACGCGCGGCTGTTCTGCGCGCGCAAGCAGGTTGGGCCGCACTCGGTCTGGGCCAACTTCATGCCGCTCTTTCACACGGCGGGCTGCGCGACGGGGGCTTTGGGGTGCCTTCAGGCCTCTGCCAAGATGCTGTTGAACAAGCGGTTCGACGCGGATGTCTTTGCGCGATTGATCGAGGAACAGGGCGTCACAACCTGTTTCGCCGTTCCCACCATGCTGTTCAACCTGCTGGAGGCGCTTGATCGGACCCCGCGCGACATGTCCTCGCTTGAGGTCATCACGACGGGCGGCGCGCCGGTGCCACCCGATCTAGTCCGCCGGGTGCGGGACCGTCTGGGCTGTCACCTGCTCAGCGCTTTTGGGCAGACGGAGCACAGCCCGATGATCTGCCTGAACCCTGTCGAGGCCACGCTTGAACAGATCGTAGAGACGGCAGGCCAACCACTGCCACAGACAGAGGTTTCGATCCGTTCACCTGAAGACAATCGGGTGCTCTCAATAGGTGAAGTCGGCGAGATTTGCGCGCGGTCCTACGCCGTGATGATCGGCTATAACGACAACCCGGAGGCCACTGCCGCCGCCATCGATAGCGAAGGTTGGCTGCATACCGGCGATCTGGGCACGATGGATGCCCAGGGGTTCGTGCGGGTGACTGGCCGTGTGAAGGACATGATCATACGCGGCGGCGAAAACCATTTCCCGGCCGAGATCGAAGCGGTGTTGGTGACCCACAGGCATGTGGCACAAGTCGCCGTGGCTGGCCTGCCGGACGAGAAATGGGGAGAGGTGATCGCGGCATTCATCTTGTCCGACCAATCGCTCGACGTGGCCGATTTGCGCACCCACTGCCGGGCGCATCTGTCCGCGCAGAAAACGCCATCGGTCTGGGTGCGGGTGCCGGACTTCCCGCTGACAGGTTCCGGCAAAGTGCAGAAATTCGCCATTCGTGAGAAGTTCCTCGCAGGTAGCTACGGAGAGGTTCTGCAATGAGTGTTCGCATTGAAAAGGACGGCCCCGTCTGGACAGTCATCCATTCCCGCCAAGAGGCCCGTAATGCCATGGACCCCGAAAGCGCCCAGGCACTCTTTGAGGCGTTCCAGTCGTTTGACGCGGACGATACCGCCAGCGTTGCCGTGTTCTGGGGCGAAGGCGGTGCCTTTTGCGCCGGGTGGGATTTGAAGCATGCAGCCTCCCTTGCCGGGGCCGAGGCGCTTGATCCGTTCGACTTTCCCGATGAGGGTGAGCCACCGATGGCGGCCATGGGACCCAGCCGGTTGGAGCTCAGCAAACCGGTGATCGCTGCCGTGGCAGGGCCTGCCGTGGCTGGCGGCATGGAACTGGCGCTTTGGTGCGATATCCGGGTGATGGAAGAGACCGCCTTCATGGGGGTCTATTGCCGTCGTTGGGGCATTCCACTGATCGACGGTGGGACAGTGCGCTTGCCCCGTCTGGTCGGCGAAGGTCGCGCGATGGACCTGATCCTCACCGGCCGCCGTGTGGATGCAGAAGAGGCTCTGCAAATTGGCATGTGCGAATACGTCGTGACTGAAGGCGACGCGCGAACCAAAGCCGAAGCCCTGGCCCATGACATCGCCCGCTTTCCCCAAAGCTGTATGCGCGCAGATCGGCGGTCCGTGCGGGCCCAGCACGGGCTCTCGATGCGCGAGGCGCTACAGCAGGAATGGCGTGGCAGCAAGACTGAGGTCACCAAAGGTGTCGAAGGTGCCACCCGCTTCACCAGCGGAAAAGGCCGCGGGGGCGATTTCAGCGATGTATGAGCTAAGCCTCACCACCTCCCATGTCCCGGCCCAGTCCGACATGGAGACGCGCGACATCACCATCGGCGCATTGCTGCGCGAGGTTGCTGCGGCGCGCCCGGATGCCGAGGCTTTGGTCGAAATCCGACAGGACGGATCAGAAGGGCGGCGCTGGACCTATGCCGAACTGCTGGCCGACGCCGAGCAGTTAGCCCATGCACTGTCGAACCGTTTTGCGCCCGGCGAACGGGTGGTGATCTGGTCGCCCAACAGCCCAGAATGGGTCCTAATGGAATATGCTTGCGCGTTGTCCGGACTGGTTCTGGTGACTGCAAACCCGGCCTTTCAGGCGCGGGAATTGGCCTATGTGCTGGAGCAATCCGGCGCGGTCGCCCTGTTCCTTGTCGAGGAGTTTCGCGGCAATCCGATGGCCCGGATAGGTGCTGAGGTCGCGGCGTGCATCACGTCGGTGCGCGAAGTCACGGACATGGAAAGCGCCGCGCTTTACGCGGAAGGGGCCCGCCCGCCTGCTTTGCCCGAAGTCACCCCGGGCGACGCGGCGATGATCCAGTATACATCCGGCACGACCGGCTTTCCCAAAGGGGCGGTGCTGAGCCATCGCGGGCTGGTCAACAATGCGCGCTTCTACGCTTCCCGCTGCGGGGCGACCCAGGCAACCACTTGGGTCAACATCATGCCGATGTTCCACACTTCGGGTTGCGGCATGGTCACGTTGGGCTGCCTGCAGGCGGGGTGCCGGATGGTGCTGGTCAGCCTTTTTGACCCGGACATCGTGCTGGATCAGTCGGAAGCGAACGGCGCGGACATCATCCTTGGCGTGCCGACCATGGTGGTGTCCTTGCTCGATGCACAAGAGGCGCGTCCGCGCGACCTGTCGGCCCTGAAGCTCGTCAGCTGCGGCGGCTCGATGGTGGCGCCGGAGCTGGTGCGCCGGGTGCAGACCCTGATGGGGGCCGGATTTTCGACGCTCTATGGCCAGACTGAACACTGCCCGGTGATCACGCAACACCACTTGTCGGACAGTATCGACGACATCTGCAACACGGCTGGCCAGGCAGTGGCGCAGACCGAGGTTTCGATCCGTAGCATCGATACCAATAGCGCAGTCTCCGTCGGCCAGGTCGGGGAAATCTGTGCCCGCGGCCCATGTGTCATGTTGGAATACAACGACAACCCCAAGGCCACGTCCGAGACTGTCGACGCGTTGGGTTGGCTGCACACCGGCGATCTGGGCCGGATGGATGCGCGCGGCTACGTCACCGTGACGGGACGGGTCAAGGAAATGATCATCCGCGGCGGCGAGAACCATTTCCCGGCCGAGATCGAGAACTGCCTGTTGGAACACGCTGATGTGGCCGAGGTCGCCGTGGTCGGCTTGCCGGACCCGAAATGGGGCGAGGTCATCGGCGCGTTCATCCGCGGCACAGGACCACTCGAAAAAGGCGCGCTGCATGCTCATTGCCGCGCAAACATTTCCCCGCAGAAAACCCCGAATGTTTGGGTGCAGGTCGAGGACTTCCCCCTGACCGGCTCGGGCAAAATCCAGAAATTCGTTCTCCGCGATCGTTTCATCGCCGAGGAATATGTTGAACTCTGACTGACAGGAACCACCATGCAGGACGCATCCAAACACTATATCAACGGCCAATGGGTCGCCTCGGTCGACGGGCGCGAAATGGCGGTTGAGAACCCGTCCACGGAAGAGAAGATCGCCACGATCACTTTGGGTGGCGTCGCTGATGCTGACGCGGCCGTCGCCGCAGCCAAGGCAGCCTTTCCGGCCTGGGCGGCAACAGACCCCGAGGAACGGATCGCCGCACTGGAGCGGTTGATGGAAGTCTACAAGTCTCGGGCTGAAGACATGGCGCAGGCCATCAGCACGGAAATGGGTGCACCTATCGCACTGGCAAAGACGGCACAGGTCGGCGCCGGGGCCGGGCATCTTAAGAACACCATTCGGGCGGCCAAGGCTTTTGCCTTTGAACGTCCTTTGGGGGATCACGCTCCCGGCGACATGATCCTATACGAGCCGGTGGGTATCTGTGCCTTGATCACTCCATGGAACTGGCCGATGAACCAGGTGATGCTGAAGGTCGCCCCTGCATTGGCGGCGGGCTGCACGGTGGTTCTGAAACCCTCGGAACTGTCTCCACTCAGTGCCATTCTGCTGGCCGAGATGATCGATGCAGCGGGCTTCCCACCAGGCGTGTTCAATCTTGTGAACGGTGATGGTGCCGGTGTTGGCGCGCATCTCACCGCGCACCCGGACGTGGACATGGTCAGCTTCACCGGGTCAACCCGAGCTGGTGTCGCGATCAGCAAGGCCGCGGCAGACACCGTGAAACGCGTCAGCCTCGAACTGGGGGGCAAGGGGGCCAACATCATCTTCGCCGATGCAGATGAAAAGGCCGTTGCGCGCGGCGTGCGGCACTGCTTCAACAACTCGGGTCAGTCCTGCAACGCGCCGACCCGGATGCTGGTGGAGCGCTCGATCTACGAGCAGGCCGTTGAAACCGCCCGAGCCGTAGCCGAGAAAACGGAGGTCGGACCGGCGGACATCGAAGGCCGCCAGATCGGGCCGGTTGTGTCTGAAAGTCAACTCAACAAAATCCAATACCTGATCAAGCGCGGCATCGACGAACAGGCCACGTTGATCGCGGGTGGTCTTGGCCGCCCCGACGGGCTGAGCGGGGGTCACTTCGTGCGCCCCACGATCTTTGCTGATGTCACGCCGGAAATGACGATCTGGAAGGAAGAAATCTTCGGGCCTGTTCTTTGCATCACACCCTTCGATAGCGAGGAAGAGGCCCTCGCCTTGGCGAACGATACGCCCTATGGCCTGACGAACTACGTCCAGACTACGGACAAGTCCCGCGCACGCCGGGTCGCGCGTCAGCTGCGGTCTGGTATGGTCGAGATGAACGGCAAGTTCGGCGTTGCCGGGTCGCCTTTCGGTGGCATGAAGCAGTCGGGCAATGGCCGAGAAGGCGGTGTCTGGGGTCTTGAGGAGTTTCTGGAGGTCAAGGCTGTCAGCGATTGGGGTTAGGTATGGCAAAGATTCTGTACGAGAAAGATGGCCGGATCGGGCGGATCACCCTGAACCGACCTGAGGTGATGAATGCCATCGACGATGACCTGCCGCGCGAACTGGCGGCGGCGGTGGCAGAGGCCGACCATGACCGAGACATCCACGTGATGGTCCTGTCTGGCGCAGGAAAGGCCTTTTGCGCAGGCTATGACCTGGCCCACTACGCCGAGGGCAATGGTCCCAACAAGGTGGTACAGGACATGCCCTGGGACCCGATGCAGGATTTCCAGTTCATGTGGGCCAACACGCAAGCCTTCATGTCGCTGTTCCGGGCGATGAAGCCGGTGATCTGCAAGGTTCACGGCTTTGCCGTCGCGGGGGGATCGGACATCGCGCTCTGTGCCGATCTGACCGTCATGGGCGACACTGCTCAAATCGGCTACATGCCCACCCGCGTTTGGGGCTGCCCGACGACCGCAATGTGGGTGCACAGGCTGGGGCCGGAAAAGGCCAAGCGGATGATGTTCACGGGTGACAAGATCAGCGGGGTTGAGGCCGCTGAAATGGGGTTGGTGCTGAAATCCGTGCCTGATGACCAACTGGATGATGAGGTCGAGGCACTGGCAACGCGCATGGCGACCGTTCCCGTCAACCAACTGGCCATGCAGAAGATGGTGATCAACTCCGCAGTAGAGGAAAAGGTCAACCAAACACAGCGCCTTGCCACCGTGTTTGACGGCATCACCCGCCATTCACCCGAGGGCATGAACTTCAAAGCCCGCGTGGAGCAAGTCGGCTGGAAACAGGCGGTGCAGGAACGGGACACCGGGACTTTTGACTGGACCCGCAATAAGCCCTTCGACTGACAAAGCCCGCGAACTACCTGGAACCAACCGTTCGCGTTGGCGTGCCAAATTACGACAAAGCCCCGCCACCCGAGTATAGGATAGGGAAAAACCGCTGCGCTCCGAACGAATGGCTGCCCTTCTCGTCGCGCGGAAGCACCCTGACCAATGCATGCGCGGCAGTTCTTCCGCTGCGAGCGCGCGAAGCGCAAAATCGACACTTCTGGTATGGGCTCCCAGCCGCCATTCGCCGTTCAATGCACGAATGCGTGCTGTCGGGAAATGCTATCATTCGCGTCGTCGTCAGCGAACAGGCCAAACGCGGACAAAGCTACCGTTGAACTATTCTGCTCGAACGACGGCTTCAGGAACTTGGCGTCACCCGCGAGCAAGAGAAGAGCAGCAAAGTTTCGTGGCCTTAACAACAATTGCCATCGCTATGCACAATAGTTTCGAAGAGGCGGTTCAAAATGGCAGCAGGGGATCAATTAGCTTGAAAGACGATTTCAGCCAGTCTGTTTTGGCAGCTCTATCGTTACTCCACTCTCACCCCTGAATACACTGATCAACTGCGGAAGAGAGCGTACCAAATGATCACTCAGAACGCGCACACGGGCATTGTCGCGAAGTTCCGCATGGCGCAACAGCCAAAGATCCTGACGTGGAACGAATTCGGGATCTGTTATCCTCACCAACTCGGGGTCCTGGTCGCAAAGGACACAAGGCAAAAGAACCAGACCAATGCCCGCGCGACAGGCCAACTGCTGCGTTCGCATGTCACCTATCCGCATGACTGTAGGATGGTTTGGGAAGGGGGTGCTTTTCTTCCAGGACTCTGAAGAGCCACTGGGACTAAAGCTGATCCAACCCAAGTCATCAAATGGCTTGCCGTTTCGAATTTTCTGAGCAAGTGCCTTGGAAAGATAAATCGCGCGGGCGGTTTCAGTCAGTTTGCGACCAACGAGGTGGTCGTCCGGGCTTTGTCCGAACCGCAATGCAAGGTCGGCATCACGTCTGTCCAGGTCGGACAGCGATGCGCTCGTTATCACACGCAGATCGATACCAGGATGTCTTCGCCTGAATTCGTCCAGAATCTCCAGCATCGGTTTGACCGCCAGAACATCCCCCATCGACAGGGTGAGCGGTCCGGAAATCTCGCGGCTTTGCCCGAAAGTGCGGCGATCCAAGTTGGCAATCTCATCCTCAATGGTTGCAGCTGTCGAAAGCACTTCCTGTCCAGTTTGAGAAAGCTCGATTTTGCTACCTTTTCGCTGATAAAGTGGTGCACCCGCCAACGCGCTCATCGCCTCCAACCGGCGCGCGACGGTAGAATGGCTGATTCCGAGAGCCGCGCCAGCAGCCCGAGTAGAGCCACTTCGCACAAACAGCAGAAAAAGTTTCAAATCGCCCCAGTCCATCTGTCTCATATGTGCACCAATATGTCTCAATTCAGGAAATTGCGTACCGATAGTGAGACTACTAGCTTTGGCCTGTTCGAGCAACTCTGCCCGAGATCATGCCCCAAACGCCGTCTGTGAGGCCGTGCCTGGGGTGAGAAAAGAAACACATAGGAGAACCGAAATGGCATATATTCTTGTTGACATTCTTCCCTTCAGGGAAGGCAAAACCATCGAAGATGCGCTATCCTATTTTGAGAAAGTCCGCCCGGCGATGGAACGTCATGGTTTGCGGCGCGTTGATGCCCCGCTTCGGGCGCTCAAGTCGCTGCGAGGGGCGCAACAGGCTGACCTCATCAACTTGTTCGAGACCGACGATCCCGAAACCTCGATGCAGGGCATGGCGGGAGATGCAGAGTATCAATCTCATATTGCACTGCGCGACTCGATATTCGACCTAGAGAGCGCGTCGATCATTCTGACCACGAAGCGCGCCTGAGCTATCAGGCGCCTTGAAACCGGACGAGCAAGCAGTCCTTGTCCGGAAGAAACCAACTACCTTCAAGGAAATACCATGAAACTCAAGTCAAGTATTCTGGCTTTGGCCGGAACGATGGCGCTCGCCTCGACGCCAGTTGCTGCGATGTCCGAAGGCGCAAAACTGCCGATCCCTGCAGTGTCGGAGGAACTGACGCTCGCTCCACAGAGTGTCGATGTTCTGTCTTCTTCGATGTCATATATCGAGACAGGTTCCGGGGATCCGGTCCTGTTTGTGCATGGAAACCCGACCTCAAGTTATCTTTGGCGCAATGTCATGCCACATGTGGCCGAAACGCATCGCGCAATCGCAGTGGATCTGATCGGTATGGGGACATCTGGCAAACCGGACATCGACTATTCCTTCGCAGATCACGCTCGGTTCCTCGATGCATTTGTTGCCAAGATGGGCCTTACAGATATTACGCTCGTGGGGCATGACTGGGGTGCCGCACTGGCGTGGGATTTTGCTCGGCGCAATCCCGATCTCGTAGTCAGATTAGCCTTTATGGAAGGCGTTCTTCCACCCGCGATGCCGCAGCCCAGCTATGAGGCAATGGGCGAGGAGATGGGCGGCATGTTCCGCGCACTTCAGGATGAAGAACAGGGATACGAGATGGTCATGGAGGGCAACTTCTTCGTGGAAGGCATCCTGCCCATGATGGTCAACCGCACCTTGGGCGAGCGGGCAATGCAGGCCTATGGCGCACCCTATGCAACTGTCGAAAGCCGTCTTCCAACCTGGATGTGGCCGCGCGAAGTACCGATTGGGGGAGAGCCGACAGAGAACGTTCAACTGATGGCCGACATTCAATCCTTCATGGGCGAAACGGATATGCCTGTCTTGCTGACCTACGCGGAGCCGGGCGTTCTGGTGCCGCCACAAGCCGTTCCTTTCTACAGCAACCTGATCGGTGATCTGGAGACAGTGTTTATCGGTCAGGGCTTGCACTTCATCCAGGAAGACCAGCCGGTCGCGATTGGACGCGCCATCGCGGACTGGCTGCGTCGCAACTGAGAATGTCGGGGAGCGGGTGCATTCTTCGCTCTCCATCCGCCACTACATAAATCCACACATGAGACTGAGATGACCAAGTTTTTCCACTTGCCTGCCAGCTGCTCTTCAGCGGTTCACGCGGCACTTACAATCACGCAAACCCCATTTGAGCTCGAAGTCGTCGATCTCGGCAACAAGTCACAGGCGTTTGAAGAGGCCAACCCGCTTGGAAAAGTGCCAGCACTCTTGGACGACGGCGGGCCTGCCTTCGAAGGCGGAGCCATCAACCTATGGCTCGCAGCAAGGAACCCTGAGGCAGGCTTGATGCCAGAGCTTTCTACTTATGAAGGGCGTGAAGCGTTGAAATGGTTGTTCTTCTGCTACGCAACGATTCATCCGATTTGGATCAGGCTGTTCTTTCCGCAGCGTATTGCGGGGGAAGGTGATCTTGCAGCGGTTTCCAAGCTGGCTGAGACTGATTTGATGGATAATTATGCCTTACTGGACGCGGCCCTTCGGGATCAGGATTTTCTCGCTGGCGATACGATGAGCCTGGCCGATTTATATGTGGCGTCGACACTGCACTGGGAGGCCAAGATCGACGGTAAGATCACACAAATTTTCCCTGCGCTTGCTGCCTTGAAGCAACGCGTTTTGGGTGTTCCCGGCGTGAGCAGGGCCTTTGCCGGAGAAATCACTTAGGCGACCTAACCCAAGCCAAAAACCGCAGGGCGCACAACGGACATTCATGCGACCTGCGGCATTTGTCAAAACGGGCTCTTTTCCCCTCTTCGCCGCGATCTGCACGAACGGCTGCAATCCGATTTAGACCCCATCAGGTATTTAAGGCCGTCGAGACGAGCGTCTGAATAACCTGGGAAACCGAGCCATGAACTGCAAGGAGCTAATTTGAGGTGGCCTTTCTTGTGCAGTTCAAAATTGCGTGGCTGATCACCGTGTTTTCACACGCGGATTGCTGAAACAGCACCCCCGTCAAGCGGAGGCACTACCTTCTGGCCGTTTGGCTCTCATTTTCTCCATCGCCATATCTTTCGCTGACCGGCTTTTCCGCTTTGCGACCGTGCGCTGTGCATCAAATGCCGCCTGAAGTTCCTGATCTTTTTCCGAAACCTCTCTCTTCGGGGCAGGGGCCGGTTTCGCCTCAGCCAGAGCCTTCGCTGTGTCCTTGGCCTGTTCGTCAGCGAGATCCCGATGTGTGCCTTTAATTTTCGGTACATCACCCCCAAGGAACTGCATGAAATACGGATCTTCGAAGTATCGGATCTTGTTTGCAATCACTGGCATCTTGCCTTCACGGATCAGCACAACCTCATTTTCTGGCAGTCGGCCTACATGTTCCGGACGCAGCAGACGAATGCCTTCTTCTCGCTCTGATATGCTGCCCATTTCCATTTTGCCGAGCGCCCGAGACTTCGACTTGCTCATTACTGTTTTGTCACCGATGGACCTGGACACATGTTCGCGTACCTCTGAATCTTCAGACGCCGCAAACATTTGCGTGCCAGCGTTTGCCAGCATCGCCCGAACGCCTTCATGCCCATAGATGCCCTGCAGGCGCGACAGCGTTTGCGAAATCACCACGAGCCGGCCGCCGAACGATCGCATGGTGTCATAGGCTTCAACGACACGGTCAAGGTGGCCGAGGCGCTGAAACTCATCGAGCAGGATCAGAACCTTGAACGGCTCATCTTCGCCCGGCTCAACGGTTTCGATGGTGTTCACCAGATCGAGGAAGAACAGGCGAATGAGCGTCCGGAACTCTTTGACCTTCTTCCCTGGCACAGAAAAGTAGATCGAGGTGGGGCGCCGACGCAGATCTTCAAAGCTGATGTCATTGCCCTGCGTGGCTCTTGCCACAGACGGGTTGCGCCAGAGCTGAAGGCCGGAGTTCAACATAACCGAAATCGTTGACCGCAAGATTTTGGATTCTTCGGCTGCAAGATTCAGGAACTCATCTGCAGCTCGCGCATATCCAACTTCTTCAGCCATTTTCTCATAGTCCTTTTGCTTGGTCGTTTTGACCAGGCGTAGGACTTCGGAAATGTATGGCCGCTTTCTTTTGGTCGCCAACATCGCCATTGCGCAAAACATGCCTTCGACGCCACCCATAAAGCCCTGTGCGGACGAGCTGGGCGTGTCGAACATCTGGGTTGCAACCTGAATCACTTCTTCCCACCGCCGGTCCAGATTGTCGGCACGTGCTGCGCGGCGCAGAGGGTTGTAGCTGTGGCTTTTGTCGGGGTTCTCGGGATCGAACACAAAAACCTCATCGCCCATTGCTGCCCGACGCGCACCCGTGGTCTGGAAAATCTCGCCCTTGATGTCCAGGACGACGCAAGAACCATTGAAACGCAGGACGTTCGGGATCACAAAGCCGCTGGTTTTGCCCGAACCTGACGGGGCAATGAACATCGCGTGTGGCTTTTGGACACCGGGGCCGGGCTTATAGTAGATCGCGTTCTTGTCCTTTGGCTCACCAAATTTGGCAAACACGATTTCACTGTCCAGTGGATCTTTGAGCCTCAAGACTGAAGCGTAGCCCTCCTGGACAAGCTGAGGGGCTTTTGCAAAAGTCGCATCCCCGTATTTCGTTGAGGGTCCACGCAGCGCAGCCGCCACGAATGCAAAGGTCAAAACCCCCACCGCGACCACCGCCACCAGACCCATGATCTGCTGCGTTTCTGCAGGCTGTGCCATGAACTTCTCTGGGATCGCCCAGATATCCAGCCCGCGAAAGCCCCTAGTGTTGATGTATTCGAGCGCCAGCCCGATCACCAACACCGCGCAAGCCGAGGTCGCGATAAAGCCCATAGTACCGGCTATCGCTACCTTCTTGCCTTTGGGTAGATCCTGAAACTCAGCCATCCGTCAGCTCACGTTTGAAGAAGCACACGATGCCAAACTCGGCAGGTACGACGCCGACCATTTCCCAACCGTCTTGCCCGAGCTTCGCAAACTTCTCGCCTGGGTGTTGTCACGTTAACCGTCGTTCGGTTGCTCATGCTTGGATTTGGACATAGGTGACATCGATGAATTCATCGTCGATCAGCTACAAGCACCACCGATTTCCTCCTCAGATCATCGCTCACGCGGTGTGGCTTTATGTTCGCTTCAATTTGAGCCTACGGGAAGTTGAAGAGATGCTTCTACAACGTGGGATCGATGTTTCTTACGAGACCGTCCGCCGTTGGGTCTTCAAATTCGGGCCGGCGATAGCTCAAAACTTGCGGCAGAGACAGGGCTGCCCAGGTGATGTCTGGCATCTGGATGAAGTTGCCGTGAGAATCTCAGGTCGCAAGTATTGGCTTTGGCGCGCGGTCGATCAACATGGCATCGTGCTGGACGAAATACTCCAACCGAAACGGGACAAACGGGCTGCAAAACGGCTGTTACGCCGCCTGGTAAAGCGTTTTGGTATTCTTCCCAAGCGGATCATCACGGACAAACTGCGCTCATATGGCGCCGCCAAGCGAGAAGTCGCGCCGGGGTTGGATCATTGGTCACACAAGGGTTTGAACAATCGAGCCGAAAACAGCCACCTGCCATTCCGTAAGCGGGAACGAACGATGCAGGGGTTTCGGTCCCCAGGAGGTTTGCAGAGGTTCGTGACAACCCATTCAGCCGTTCGGAATTGCTTCTGTGCCCCCGCACGCCGTCGCTCAGCCTTAACAATTCGATATCACCGCCTCGAAGCATTTGACGCCTGGAATGCCGCCACTCGAGCTGCTTGAAGTCCGGGCATCAGCATTCCTTGGTGGGTCGGAAGTTAACGTGACAACACCGTTTCCATCGCATTCGCTCCAAACCCGGCGAAGCAAAGAATCGTCGCCAGGAAAGACTCAAAAACTCGCATCGCCGTAATCCTCTCGATTATGTCTCGACGTCAACCTATGGCAGAAGGAAGCTAAAGGTCCATGACGAATGATCTTCTGAACCATGACCCGATCGCACGTTCAGCTACGTTCTTGAACCAATACGCTTCAAGCGCGCTATGGTGTGAGAGGCTGACTCAAATCACATTCGAATTAAGAAATTATAGTAGTGGGCATTGGCGCTACCTCAGCGTCTCATC
The DNA here is from genome assembly GCF_056542605.1 of Ruegeria sp. AB8. Lineage (NCBI taxonomy): Bacteria > Pseudomonadati > Pseudomonadota > Alphaproteobacteria > Rhodobacterales > Roseobacteraceae > Ruegeria > Ruegeria sp. AB8. Next base: position 461 of record NZ_JBQGAB010000024.1, on the reverse strand, counting down.
CCATGTGCCCCGAATCGTGAATTATCACGCTTGACTGTTGTCACTGTGCCCTTAATTTCTGGACGCAGATGCATCTTGGTGCATTTACCCAGGTTTTGTGCCCTTAATTCTCGGATATCCACAGGCCACCAACCAGGGACCTCACATACATTCGGTGAAGGACCGAAGGGTCCCTGTACCGGATCACGTCTGCCTAACACACGACTTATCCCCAGAATGCACGGTCTTGGAATTTAAGGCACAGTCCGGCAATTAAGGACACAGTCCAGAAATTAAAGGCACAAATTGGAACTGATTTTACTCAATTTTTTGAAGCAAGCGTCCAGAAATTAAGGGCACCGTGACACACGATCAAACCGCCGCTCTGTTTGGATCTGTTGCAAACTTTTGGCTGTTGACGAGGTCAGATGCTGCGGGTGAATGACTTTCGGTAAAATCAGTCGAAAGTCAGTTCATGATTT
>NZ_JBQGAB010000023.1:0-65324 GCF_056542605.1 Ruegeria sp. AB8 | reverse complement strand
TCTTGTTTGCCGGGTTTTCGAAATCGTATTTGAATAGATCGAAATCCTGTTTGTAGATCTCATAGACCAGATGCATCGACAGGTCGTCGAAATAAGCCTCGATCGGATGCGCGCGCTTGGGCCCGTGTCCTTCGGATTCGTTGAACCGCGGAATATCCGACAATGCTATGGCGTGAGGGGTCTGGATGTGATCCAGAACATCCTGCATCCCGTCGTTGAAACGTTCGGTCCAGAAAATCCGGTCATACCGCCCGCCATTCACGATGAAGGTCGAGACATGCCCGGACATCGCCGACCAGTGAATGTCCGGATCCATCGGGCGCCGCCAGCGAATCGTATCACGCGCAAAAAGCAGGAACCGGCGAAAGCTGGCGATCTGGTCGAACTCTCCCTTGCCGTCGTCGCCGCCAACCTCGATGCCGTAATTGTAAACCAGCGTCGGCACAAGGTTGCCGCGATACCGTTTCCCATTGCGCTGAATGCCGCAGATCTTGTCGAAAAACGAGCTCAGAACGCGGGTGTACGGGTTGCGCACGCAGGTAAAGGAATAAGATGCGTGCGAGCGGACATTGGTTGAAATCGGGTCCTGACTCGGGCCAAAAGCCCATTTATGCATGCCATCTTTGGCATCATGTATGTCGCCATCAAAGAACCTGCCATGATCGGAATAATACATGATCTGCCCGATGGTCGAGCAGGCACATTTGGGCACAACACGGTAAACCATGCTTTCACTTTCGGTCATCCAGGTGCCGGGAAAACCCATCTGCTGTGCCTCCTTATCCGATCGGGTCTCAGATTGACGCGTCGGCTTTGGACCCCAAAGAAGCAAAAAAATTCTGTTTATTCAATCGCTCATCCTCAGTATCACGGTTGCGAACAGGCAGAAACGGAAATCGCGTAACTCAGATGGCAAAGATTGCCTATATTTTGCTGTGCCACAAAGACCCCGACGCGATCATCGCGCAGGCCCGGCAACTGACTGCGGCCGGTGACTGCATGGCGATCCATTTCGATGCGCGTGCTAAGGCTGAAGATTACGCCAGAATACAAACGGCCCTGAAGGACAACCCGAACGTCGCATTCGCAGTCAAACGGATCAAATGCGGCTGGGGTGCCTGGTCGCTGGTTCAGGCAACGCTCCACGCGCTTTCAGCAGCGGTCGAAAGTTTTCCGCGCGCAACGCATTTCTACATGCTGTCAGGCGACTGCATGGCGATCAAGACAGCCGAATACGTTCACGATTTCCTGAACCGCAACGATTTGGATTTCATCGAAAGCCACGACTTTTTCGAAAGCAACTGGATCAAGACCGGCATGAAGGACGACCGGCTGATCTATCGACACTATTTCAATGAACGTACGCAAAGCGGGCGGTTCTATGCGTCATACGAGATACAAAAACGTATGGGCCTGACCCGTGAAATCCCGCAAGACCTGCAGGTCATGATCGGCAGCCAATGGTGGTGTCTGCGACGCCAGACCGTGGAAAAGATCCTGGATTTCCTGCGCCAGCGACGAGATGTTGTCCGGTTCTTCGCGACAACCTGGATTCCGGACGAGACCTTTTTTCAAACGCTTGTCCGCCATCTTATCCCAAGACGGGAAATCGAGAACCGGACGCTGACCTTTCTGATGTTCTCGGATTACGGCATGCCGGTGACGTTCTATAACGACCATTATGACATGCTGCTTGGTCAGGATTATCTGTTCGCCCGCAAGATCAGCCCCGAAGCGCTTGAGCTCAAGGAAAGACTGGGCAAACTCTACGCCAGCGACGGCATTGACTTCCAGATTTCGAATGAAGGACGCAGCCTCTATGACTTTCTGGCCGGGCGCGGGCGGGTTGGCCGGCGTTATGCCCCGCGTTTTTGGGAAGCTGGAAACACGCTGGACCCCGGACGCGAGATCTACCTGATCGCCTGCAAAAAATGGCACGTCGCCAAGCGGCTGGTAGATCAGATCATGTCGGAAACAGACATTCCCTGCGTTGAATACCTGTTCAACGAACAGGATTCGCCATTGCCGGACCTGGGAGGTATTGAAACCACCCTGGTCAAACGGGGCCGTCATCGGCGCGCCGTGGTGCGCATGCTTTTCGAATGTTTTGAAACTGACAGGCTGGTCCTGTGCGTGGACCCGGCAAACCTTGAGATCATTCAAGATTTTTGTGCGGATCAGGCCCGGACGCATGTTCTGGAGATCGAATGCGATTACTCGGATGAGTACCTGATAGGCCACGCACGCCGTGTCGGACTGGCCGGGGAAAACACGCCGACGCAGCGGGTCGCCCACCTGTTGCCCGCGCTCAGAAACTCATTGGCTTACGAATCCGAACTGATCCGCAGTGCAGGACTTGAGGGCCATTTTCGCCTTCGCGAATCCGCCGAACGTGAAGAAAACGAAGCGGCGATCGCCGCGTTTCTGAGGATTTCTCCGGAAAAGGCGCGGTCGGTCATGCAGTTGGACTATCTGTTTCTGGACTGAGACCATGCGGCTTTGCGACGGTATCCGCCCGGCGGCACGACAGGCCTCTCGGGCAATCGATCAATCGCATCCACGTCCGGTTTCGTTTTGTTGCAATATTCGTCGATCAACTTTTGGGTCTGAGGTTGCCGACCCCGATAGCACGTAGCCGAAACAATCCACATCAAGCTCAATATTGAAACGCACCGCGCTGGGATCACTCGATGCGCAGATCCTTCTGAGCCTTGGTGTCTATTCGGTGTGTTGCCATCGAAAAAAAGCCCACCGAACGGCGGGCTTTTTTTGGGGCGTTTCGACTTAGTCGTACAATACGGCGGCGATTGCCGGATCTTCCATATTGGACGCGTCATAGTAGTAGAACCCGGTATCAATCAGGGCTGGTACACTTTCACCCTTGGACGCGGCCACCGCCGCCTTTACCGTTTCGTATCCGATACCGACGGGGTTCTGGGTAATGGCCCCTGCCATCAGGCCGCTCTTGATCGCGTCCTTCTGGGCCTTGCCGCTGTCATAGCCAATAATGACCAGACCTTCGGTGCCCAGTTCCTGCACACCGTTCACAACGCCAATCGCCGATCCTTCGTTGGTTCCGAAAATACCGTTCAGATCTGGATTGGCTGTCAGGATCGCCTTTGTCACCTCGGTGGATTTCAGATGGTCGCCCTGTCCGTACTGAACCGTTACGACCTCGATATCGGGATACTTCTCGGCGATGCGATTGACGAACCCATCGCGACGGTCGATGCCTGTGCGGCTGGTTTGGTCATGGGCCACGACGGCAACCTTGCCTTTGCCACCCAGCATTTCAGCCATCTTGTCAGCAGCCAGACCCGCAGCAGCCAGATTGTCTGTGGTCGCGGTGGACACCGGAATGTCACTGTCCACCCCGCTGTCGAACGCGATGATCGGAATGCCCTTGTCATTGGCTTGTTTCAGCAGCGGGATCGCCGCCTGGCTGTCCAGCGCGGCAAAGCCGATGGCCTTGGGGTTGTTGGCCAGCGCAGCGGCCAGCATATCGATCTGGCGATCCACCATGGTTTCGTTGTCAGGCCCTTCGAACGTGATGGTGACATTGTATTCGTTCGCTGCTTGCTCGGCTCCGGCCTTCACGGCCTGCCAGAACTGGTGCTGGAACCCTTTGGACACCAGCGGGATATAGACCTCCTCGGCCACGGCCATCGAGGCCGGAACGGAAAGGCTGGCAGCACTGAGCGCCCCCAGAATGAAACGACGTGTAAACATGATTTTCTCCTCCAGTTGGTCGTTTTTTTCGTTTTCTGAAATGATCAGCCGGTTTTCTTGCGCCGGGCCATGTCGGCATAGACGGCAAGGATGATGATTGCTCCGGTCACGACGGTCTGCCATTCCTGCGCAACCGACAGCACCCGCAGACCATTGGTCAGAACCGCCATGATCAGCGCGCCGATCAGCGTGCCCAGGATGGTGCCGCGCCCGCCGGACAGGGATGTACCGCCGATCACCACGGCTGCAATCGCCTCCAGCTCGTACCCAAGACCCAATGCCGGTTGCGCCGAATTCAGCCGCGAGGCGATCAGGATTCCCGCAATGCCGCAGATCGCGCCAGCCAGCGCATAGATGCGCATCTTCCACATGTCGGTGTTCACACCGGACAGGCGCACCGCCTCTTCGTTCGAGCCCAGCGCGAAAGTATAACGGCCCAGAACGGTGCGCCCCAAGATGTACGAGGCGGCGATGGCCACGAGAAACAGGATCAGCACGCCATTGGGGATCGGCAGCGCCGGAATGACCTCACCGATCAGCGACCCGCGCGAGATCTGGTCGAAACCCGGCGTGTCATTGAAATAGATCGGCCGCGTGCCGGAAATCACCAGTGACAGACCCTTCAGGATCAGCATCATGCCCAGCGTGGCGATGAAGGGCGGGATCTTCATCTTCGCCACGAATGTGCCCGAGCACAGCCCGCAAAACGCGCCGGCCGCGATGGCCGCAGCCACACCCAGCAGCAAAGGCATGCCCAGATAAGTCAGAACCACACCGGCGATGACCGCGCAAAACGTCATCAGCGTACCCACCGACAGGTCAATCCCACCGGTAATGATCACCAATGTCGCTGCCACCGCCAGCACTCCGTTGACCGACGTTGCCTGCAGAATGGCAATCATGTTCGAGGTCTGCATGAAGTTGGGCGATGCGATCGAGAAGCCGATCAGCAGGGCGATCAGGCTGGCGAAGGCCAGCAACTTCTGGTACGCGCCGCTTTCCGACAGGCCCGCAAGTGGCTTTTTCTTGTCGAGATCCGTTGCTGTGGTCATTGCACTGTCCCTGTAACCTGCATCGCCGCCTTGCGTTGGGTGGCCAGATGCATGATGTCTTCCTGAGTGGTGTCTTTTCCGCCGGGCAGGATGCCGGTCAGCCGGCCCTCGCACATCACGGCGATGCGATGGCTCAGCCGCATGATCTCGGGCAGTTCGGATGAGATCACGATGATGGTTTTGCCTTGTTCTGCCAGCTCTTCCAGCAGCTTGTAGATTTCCGATTTTGCGCCGACATCGATGCCGCGCGTCGGCTCGTCAAAGATCAGAATGTCGCAATCCCGCAGCAACCATTTGGCAATGACAACCTTTTGCTGGTTGCCCCCTGACAACAGCCGCACTTCCTGCACATCGGATGGCGTCCGGATGCCCAATTGATTGATGTAGCTTTTGGCGGCGGTGCCGATTTCACTGTCGTTCAGAACGCCGCCTGTACCGGTGAACAGATCCATCGAAGCCAGCGCGATATTGTCCCGTACGTTCATGCCGGTGGCGAGGCCGAAGTGCTTACGATCCTCGGAAAGGTATCCAATCCCGGCCCGCACCGCATCCCTGGGGGATCTGATCGAGACGGATTGTCCGTGTACCCGGATTTCACCGCTGTCTTTCGGGTCCGCTCCAAATATGGCCCGCGCCACCTCGGTCCGGCCCGCCCCCATCAGACCCGCAAATCCCAGAATCTCACCCTTCTGGACCGAGAAGCTGACATCCTGAATTTCGACGCCCCGTGACAGGTTGCAGATCTCAAGCGAAACTTCGGCCCCGGCCAGATCGGGTACCTCCAGCGGTTCTTCCTTGACCTCGCGACCCACCATCATCGCGATGATCTGGCTGATCGGGGTTTCGGCGGCACCGACCGTACCGACATATTCGCCGTCACGCATCACCGTGACTCTGTCGGCGATCTGTTTCAGTTCGTCCATTTTGTGGCTGATATAGACGATGCCTACGCCTTCGGCCTTGAGGCGGCGGATGATTACAAAGAGTTCGGCAATCTCGGCATCGTTCAGTGCCGCCGTTGGTTCATCCATGATCAGCACTTTCGAGCGGTAGGACAGAGCCTTGGCAATCTCGACCATCTGTTGCTTGGCGATGGTCAGGCCGCCGACCAGCGCCCTTGGGTCGAGCCCCAGGTTCATCGAAGCAAAGATGTCGGCTGTCTGTGCATTCAGCGCCGCATCGTCCAGTCGACCAAAGCTTTTGCGCGGCTCGCGACCGATAAAGATGTTCTGCGCCACGGTCAGGTCGTTCATCAGGCTCAGCTCCTGATGAATAATGCCGATCCCCAGATCCTGCGCCTGACGCGGGGATTGTGGGCTGACGACCCGGCCTTCGACCGACAACGACCCACCATCGCGCTGATAAATGCCTGAAAGGATTTTCATCAGCGTGCTTTTCCCGGCGCCGTTCTCGCCCATCAGCGCGTGAACCTCGCCGGGAACCAGATCGAACTGCACGGATTTCAGCGCGTGCACGCCGGGGAAGTGTTTTTCAATCCCCGTCATTTCGACCAGTTTCGTCATTTCTCCTCCCATTTGTCCCTCAGCCCCCGTGTCGCATCCGGTTCACATCACCGCTCCGATCTGCCACGGAACAAACTCGACCCCTCCGAATCCGAGCTGCTCGCTTTTCGTCTGTTCGCCCGATGCGACGCGGATCAGAATCTCGAATAGTTCCTCGCCCTTGGCTTCGATGCTGACGCCCTCGGTGACGATGTCGCCGCAGTTCAGGTCCATGTCGTCGGACATGCGGGCATACATTTCGGAATTGGTGGCCAGCTTGATGCAGGGTGTCGGCTGATAGCCGGAAACCGAGCCGCGCCCGGTGGTGAACACAATCAGGTTCGACCCTGACGCCACCTGACCCGTGACCGAGCAGGGATCAAACCCCGGACTGTCCATGAAAACAAACCCGTGTTTGTCCACGATCTGGCCAAACTCGTACACATCGCGCAGAGGCGCCGTACCGCCCTTGGCGACCGCACCCAGCGATTTTTCCAGAATCGTCGTCAGCCCGCCGCGCTTGTTGCCGGGGCTGGGGTTGTTGTCCATCTCGCCGCCGTTTCGTTCGGTGTAGTCCTCCCACCAGCGGATGCGGGCGATCAGCTTTTCTCCAACTTCGACGGTTTCGGCACGACGGGTCAAAAGATGTTCCGCACCGTAGATTTCGGACGTCTCCGACAGAATGGTCGTGCCACCGTGCCGAACCAGCAGGTCCGAGGCGTAGCCAAGCGCCGGGTTTGCCGTGATGCCGGAATACCCGTCTGAACCGCCGCATTGCATTCCAACGGTGATTGCACTGACGGGCGCGGGTTGCCGGGTGGCCTGATTGGCCAGTTCGGCAATTCCGCGCAGCTCTTCCAGCCCCCGCTCGATGGTTCGGCGCGTGCCGCCCTCGTTCTGGATCGTCATATAACGCAATGCGCCATCGGGACGGATCGGACGCCCCCCGACCAGATCGGACACCTGCATGACTTCGCAGCCCAGACCGATCAGAAGAATGCCACCAAAATTCGGGTGCTGCGCATAGCCTGCCAATGTGCGGAACAGGGCGGCATAGCCTTCGCTCTTGCCGGACATTCCGCAACCGGTGCCATGAACAATCGGCACAATGCCGTCGACGTTGGGGTAAGCATCCAGAAGGCCCGATTTCTCGGCCGCCTCGGAAATGAAACGCGCGACCGAGCCGGAACAGTTCACGGTGGTCAAAATGCCGATGTAATTCCGCGTGCCCACTTTGCCGTCCGCTCGGTGAAACCCCTGAAAGGTCCGGGTGTGATGTATTTCGGGCAATGGCACGCAGGCAGCCGCATGCGCATAGTCCTGCTGATGCTCTCCCATCCCAAGGTTGTGGACATGGACATGCGCGCCCGGCGCAATATCTGACTTGGCCTGCCCGATGATCTGGCCATACCGGATCACATTCGTCCCTTCGGGGATATGCACCACGGCAATCTTGTGGCCACGCCCGATCGAACCCGGCAAAGGCGCAGGCACTCCTGTCGGGCAGTCGCCAGCCGAAAGGTCACGCAGCGCAATGACCACATTGTCATCCGGGTTCAGCCTGACGGTGTCCTGCGCCTTGTCCTGAAGGCCCTTGTTTTTCTGCTGTGCTTGCATTGTTTTCCCACTTGCCTGCACAAATTGCTAATGAGCGAACCCACACTTGTCAACTAACATGTTAGTATGCTAGATCGAAAATCATGAACCGACCTCAAGACATCGACGCAACCTTGCTGCCTGAAATTGCCGTGACAGAAGGCTCGCTGGCGCACCGTGTTTATCTTGCGATCAAGCAGGCCATCCTGTCCCTGGATTTCCTGCCGGGCGCAAATCTGAAGAAAGCGCCGATCTGTGAACGGCTTGGCGTCTCCCGTGCGCCCGTGGCCGAGGCGATTGCCCGGCTGGCAGCCGAAGGGCTGGTGGATGTGGTTCCGCAATCGGGAACGCGGGTATCCTATTTCTCGATGTCGGAAATCCGCGAGGGCGTCTTTCTGCGCGAAGCCCTTGAACTGGCTACCGTCGCCAAGGTCGCCCGCGATTTTACCGAAGACCAGCGCAAGCGCCTGAGTCGCAACATGCGGCTGCAGGAACTGCTGATCGAGGATGAGGACATCCCCGGGTTCTATCAGGCCGACGAGGAATTTCACGCCCTGCTGATGGCCTTTACCGGCTTTGTCCGGCTACCGGATGTGGCGCAAACGGTTTCGCTGCAGGTCAGCCGTGCACGCATGCTGCTGTTGCCTACCCCGGGCCGCGTTGCGGAAACGCTGCAGGAACACCGCGCGATATTCGACGCGGTCCAGGACCGCAACGAACAAGCCGCACAGGAGGCGATGCGCCATCACCTGGGACAGTTGATGCCGCGCATCGAGGTTCTGGAACGCGAAAAACCACACCTGTTCAACATCAGCTCCCACCCAGAACGAGACGCAGGATGACCGTTTCTCAGACCGAACTCCTCAACAACCGAACGTCACGCCCTGTTCCTTTGACCCGCATGGGTTTCGGGGGCGCGCCATTGGGAAACCTCTATCGCAAGGTGTCCGATGCCGACGCACAGGCCGCGCTGCATGCGGCCTTCGATGCCGGAATCCGTTTCTTTGACACCGCACCGCAATACGGGCTGGGCCGGTCTGAACAGCGTTTCGGAGAGGCCATCCCGGTCTTTGGACGTGACAACATTCAGCTTTCCACAAAGATCGGGCGCCTTCTTGTGGACTGCGAACCGCATGAGGTCACGCCCGAAGCTTTCGTGGATGTTCCCCGGAAACGCATCGTATTCGACTACACCTATGACGGTGTCATGCGATCCTACGAGGCCAGCCGCGAACGGATCGGCGTCGCCAATGCCGACATTCTTCTGGTGCATGATGTTTGCGTGTTCAGCCAGGGCAGTCAGGAAGCATCCGACGCGAAGGTCCGAGAGCTTTTTGACGGCGGCGGCTACCGCGCACTGGCTGAATTGCGTGAGGCGGGCGAAATCGCCGCGATCGGCGCCGGGGTCAATGAATGGCAGGTGTGCGAGAAATTGCTGGGTCTGGGGGATTTCGACGGCTTCCTTCTGGCTGGGCGATACACGCTGCTGGAACAGGAGGCGTTGGACAGCTTTCTGCCGCTCTGCGAAAAGCGCGATGTCGGCATCATTCTGGGCGGCCCCTACAACTCGGGCATTCTGGCGACCGGCGCGGTTCCCGGAGCAAAGTACAATTACGTGGATGCGCCACCGGACATCATGGACAAAGTGCGCGAAATTGAGTCCGTGTGTGACGCTCACGGCACCCCGTTGATTGCGGCCGCCCTGCAGTTCGTTCTTGGGCATCCATGTGTCAAAACTGTTGTACCCGGGGCGGTCAGTGCGGCCGAGGTGGATGCGAATGTCGCCCTGCTGGAGCGCAATATTCCCGCTTCGCTGTGGTCGGACCTGAAATCCGAAGGCCTGATCCGCGCGGATGCCCCCCTGCCATCGGAGACGGCCCATGCTGCGTAACATCGACCCCCTGCTTTCCCCTGACCTTCTGCACGCCTTACGATCCATGGGGCACGGAGATGACATCGTTATCGCTGACGCCAATTTCCCCGGCTCCAGCACAGGTCCCGAATGCTTGCGGGCGGATGGATCCTCGGCCAGTGATATTCTTCGGGCCGTTCTCTCGGTCATGCCGCTGGACAATTTTGTTCCCGACCCCGCCCTGACCATGCAGGTGGTGGGAAACCCCGAGGCGATCCCCGAAGCGGTGGCCGATTTTCAATCCGTCATTCACCAGACAGCCGACAACCCCGTCGAAATACAAAGCCTTGAGCGCTTTGCATTCTATGAACGCGCATCCCAAGCTTTCGTCATCGTCCAGACCGGCGAGCGCAGGCTTTATGGCAATATCATCCTGAAAAAGGGCGTGATTGGATGAGAATTGATGCTCATCAGCATTTCTGGTCTCTGGATCGGGGTGATTACGGCTGGCTGACAGCCGAGATGGGGTCGATCTACAGGGATTTTCTGCCCGCCGATCTGCTGCCCCTGATTGAACGTGCCGGAATCGATGGCACTGTTCTGGTTCAGGCTGCCCCGACCGTTGCCGAAACAGAGTTCATGTTGTCGTTGGCGGGCAAAACTTCCTTTGTCAAAGGCGTCGTGGGCTGGGTTGATTTCGAAGCATCCGATGCCCCACAACAGATTAAGGCGCTGGCACAAAACCCACTCCTCGTCGGTTTGCGCCCGATGATTCAGGATATCGAGGATCCTGAATGGATGCTGCGGGAGTCTCTGCACCCGGCCTTTGCGGCGCTCATCGATCACGAACTGGCCTTTGATGCCCTGACCTTGCTCAAGCATCTTGGGCCGTTGCGCCGTTTGCTGGCCAGATACCCGCAGATGCGGGTTATCGTGGATCACGCATCAAAACCGGCAATCCGGGACGATCGGCTGTCTGACTGGGCCGATGACATTGCCGCAATCGCCAGCAACAGCCATGCGTTTTGCAAGCTGTCCGGACTTGTGACCGAAGCGCGGCCCGACTGGGACATCGGCGACCTGCGCCCTGTCGTGGATCATCTGCTGAACGTGTTCGGACCCGAACGCCTGATCTGGGGCAGCGACTGGCCGGTTTGCACTCTTGCCAGCAGCTATGAACGTTGGGTCGAGGTTACTGACACGCTGCTTTCGAGTCTGACACCTGAAGAACGCTCGGCAATTCTGGGCGGCAATGCGCTGCGCGCCTACAGCCTGAGGGAATAAAATGAACCTGTCTGAATTTGACCGCGACGGTGTGTGGCTGGGTCGTGTCGAACGGGCCGGCATTGGACCGTGCGTTGTCACCTTGCGCGGCGAAAGCCTGATGGACATCACATCAAGAACCGCGCCTACGATCCGGGATGTCCTCGAACGCGAAGATGCGGTGGAATATGTCCGCGCCGCCGACGGTGATGTGCTGGACCCTGCCCGCGATACATTTGCCTGGCTTGCCCCTTGTGATCTGCAGTCCGTCAAAGCCTGCGGCGTCACCTTTGCCGGCTCAATGGTCGAACGCGTGATCGAAGAAAAGGCCGGTGGCGACCCGGCCCGGGCCGACAGCATCCGCAACCGGATCGGTGCCCGCATCGGCAAGAAACTGAGCGATATCGTCCCCGGATCGGGCGCCGCTGCAAAGGCAAAACAAGCCCTGATCGAAGAAGGTTTGTGGAGCCAGTACCTTGAGGTGGGCATCGGACCCGACGCCGAGGTCTTTTCCAAGGCGCAGGTCCTGTCGTCGGTGGGGTACGGGGCCGAGATTGGTCTGCACCCGATTTCGGAATGGAACAACCCAGAACCCGAAATCGTGCTTGCCGTGAATTCGCAAGGCGTGATCATGGGTGCGACATTGGGCAATGACGTCAATCTGCGCGACGTCGAGGGGCGCTCGGCCTTGTTGCTGAGCAAGGCCAAGGACAACAATGCGTCCTGCGCGATCGGTCCGCTGATCCGGCTGTTCGATGACCATTATTCGCTGGACGATGTGCGACAGGCCGAACTGACACTGACTGTAAACGGTCCGGACGGTTTCAACCTGAACGGAAGCTCCTCCATGTCCCAGATCAGCCGCGATCCTGCAGATCTTGTTTGCCAGACGATCGGGCGGCATCACCAGTATCCGGACGGCCTGATGCTGTTCCTCGGGACCCTGTTCGCCCCGACGCAGGATCGGGAAACACCCGGAGGAGGGTTTACACACAAGCTGGGAGACGTTGTAACCATCGCCAGTGAAAAGCTGGGCACACTGACCAACACGGTGCGTCTGGCGACTGAGTGCCCCGAATGGCGTTTCGGGGCGTCCCATCTGATGCGAAACCTGGCCCGGCGCGGCCTGCTGTAAGAAAGAACCAAAATATGCTCACCGGAAAACACCTGATCGCTGGCGAATGGATTGGCGCGGACACTGTCTTTGCTTCGCAGCCTGCAGAAGGCCCCGCCCATGACTTTGCGGCGGGAACGGCATCTCACGTCGACGCCGCCGTCGACGCCGCCGAAGAGGCGTTTGCAACCTACGGCTGGTCCTCGCGCGCCGAACGGGCAGAGCTGTTACGCCGGGTCGCCGACGAAATCGATGCCCAGGGGGATGCAATCACCGAAATTGGCAGCCAGGAAACCGGCCTTCCCGCAGCCCGCCTGCAAGGAGAGCGCGGGCGGACAGTGGGACAGTTGCGCCTGTTCGCCGATTACATCCTTCAGGGTGACTATCTGGACATGCGCCATGACCCAGCTATGCCCGACCGCGCGCCCCTGCCGCGCCCGGACCTGCGGATGATACAGCGCCCTCTGGGTCCGGTTGCCGTATTCGGGGCCTCCAATTTCCCGCTGGCGTTTTCGGTTGCGGGCGGTGACACCGCCGCGGCGCTGGCCGCCGGATGCCCGGTTGTCGTCAAGGGGCACCCGGCACATCCGGGCACTGGCGAGATCGTCGCACAGGCCATCGACGCCGCCGTCAAGGCTTGCGGGGTCCACCCGGGTGTCTTCTCGCTGGTTCAGGGTGACGCACGTGAAGTCGGCGAACGGCTGGTTCAGCACCCATTGATCCGCGCAGTTGGCTTCACCGGCAGCCTGGCCGGGGGGCGGGCGCTGTTCGATCTGTGCGCGCAACGGGACGAGCCTATTCCGTTCTTCGGTGAACTCGGGTCGGTCAACCCGATGTTTATCCTGCCTCAGGCGGCGGCTGCCCGCGCGGCAGATATCGGTGCGGGCTGGGCCGGTTCGCTCACCTTGGGCGCGGGTCAGTTCTGCACAAATCCCGGCATCGCCGTGGTGATCGATGGCCCGGATGCGGACGCGCTGGAAGCCGCGACAGCAGATGCGCTGCAGGACGTTGCCGCCCAAACCATGCTGACCGACGGAATCGCGAACGCATACCGGCAAGGGTCAGATCGCGTGGCGGCCTGCAACGGTGTTACCCGGATCCTGGGCGAAAGCTGTGAGACACGCTCAGCCAGACCTTGGCTGTTCAGTGTTTCCGGCAAAGACTGGCAATCGAACCATCGATTGCAGGAAGAGGTGTTTGGCCCGCTCGGCATCATCGTGCGCGTTCAGGATATCTGCGAAATGCGCGATATCGCCCGTACGATCGAAGGCCAGTTGACCTGCACCGTTCACATGGATGCGGGCGACGCGCAGGATGCCGGTTCGCTGCTGCCACTGCTGGAGCGAAAAGCCGGGCGCATTCTGGCCAACGGGTTCCCCACCGGGGTCGAAGTTTGCGACGCGATGGTCCATGGCGGGCCCTACCCGGCCTCGACCAACTTTGGCGCAACTTCTGTGGGAACGCTTTCGATCCGGCGCTTCCTGCGTCCCGTTTGCTATCAGAATTTTCCAGCCGAATTGCTGCCGGAACAGGGATGAGGTCCGGTATGCCGAACGAAGGAACACCAGCGCGACTGGCCGGGAAAACCGCCCTGATCACGGCGGCAGGCCAAGGCATCGGCCGAGCGTCAGTCGAACTTTTTGCCGCCGAAGGGGCGCAGGTCATTGCATGCGACATCAACTCTGATGCGTTGGCCTCGCTTGATGGAACAGCGGGGGTGACAACGCTGCAACTGGATGTGACGGATGCCAATGCTGTGCAGGCCGCTGTCGCGAATCTGCCGGCACTGGATGTGCTGTTCAATTGCGCGGGCTATGTTGCAAACGGGTCCATTCTGGAATGCGAGGAACGCGACTGGGATTTCAGTTTCGACCTGAACGTCAAGGCCATGTATCGTCTGACCCGGCTGATCTTACCGAACATGTTGGAAAACGGCGGCGGCTCGATCATCAACATGTCGTCGGTTGCCTCGTCGATCAAGGGCGTGCCGAACCGCTTTGCCTATTGCGCCTCGAAAGCGGCCGTCATTGGTCTGACCAAATCGGTCGCGGCGGATTTCGTCACGCAAGGGGTTCGCTGCAACGCGATCTGTCCGGGGACTGTGGACAGCCCCTCTCTGCATGACCGGCTGCGCGAAACCGGCGACTATCAGAAGGCGATGACGGATTTTATCGCGCGCCAGCCCATGGGGCGCATCGGAACCGCCGAAGAGATCGCGGAACTCGCACTCTACCTGGCCAGCGACGCCAGCAAATACACCACCGGACAGCCCTTTTCCATCGATGGCGGCTGGACGATCTGAACGAATGAGGGAAACAGGATGAAACTTCTGCGCTTTGGGCCTGTCGGTCAGGAAAAACCGGGCCTTCTGGATGATACCGGAGTAATTCGGGACCTGTCGGGGGTTGTGGATGACATTGCCGGCGAAACGCTGGGCGATGAGAGCCTGCAAAAACTCCGCGCGCTGGACCCCGCTCAATTGCCGCAAGCCGATGCGAATACCCGGATCGGTGCATGTGTCGGGCAGGTCGGAAAGTTTATCTGCATTGGCCTGAACTATGCCGACCATGCTGACGAAAGCGGTATGGTACTGCCGCAGGAGCCAGTCGTCTTTTTCAAGGCAACCTCGGCCATCATGGGGCCGAATGACACCGTGGAAATCCCGCGCGGATCGGTCAAAACCGATTGGGAGGTCGAACTGGGCGTGGTTATCGGCAAAGCCGCAAAATACGTGTCAGAAGCCGAAGCGTTAGACCATGTGGCGGGCTATTGCGTGATCAACGACCTGTCTGAACGCGATTTCCAACTTCATCGCTCGGGCCAGTGGGTCAAGGGCAAGTCGGCGGATACGTTTGGTCCGATTGGCCCGTGGTTGGTGACGCGGGACGAGGTTTCGGACCCGCAAAACATGGCAATGTTTCTTGAGGTGAACGGGCATCGTTATCAGCACGGATCGACCCGGACGATGCATTTCGCCGTTGCGACAGTAGTTTCGTACCTTTCCCAGTTCATGTCCCTGCAGCCGGGCGATGTGATCGCCACCGGAACACCGCCGGGTGTCGGGATGGGTCAGACACCGCAGACCTATCTGAAGCCCGGTGACAAAATCGAACTGGGCATCGAAGGTCTGGGCGTGCAGAAACAGAACGTCGTTGCTGGCTGATCCGGGCAACCGTGAACTTGACCATGTCCGGGTGCGGCGCTAAGGCCCGGATATGGACAAGCAAAAGAAACCCTCTCGCCAGCAGGTCTATACGCTGCTGGTTCAGATCGGACGGAAAGAAGGTGACGGTCTGCCCGAGGGCGCGACCGGTGCCGCACTGATGTGTTTTGCCAGCGGCGTGGACGAGGCGGAAGCGGTACGGGAAACCGTGGCGATTCTGAAACAGGCCGATACCGCTCCGCTGGATGTTACCGGCTATGGCACACTGGCCGAGCGTGAGGCGCAGGGCCATGACATCGATTCCGACGAACGTGCTCTGATGCAACGGGCGCTGGATGAAAACGCGGTCATCGTCGCGCAGATGACGCCGTTTTTCGGGGATCCGGAACAGTCCTAGTTCCGCGCCCCGAACCATTTGCGGTAGATTTCTGAATACGTGCCGTCTTCACGCAGGGACAGCAGCGCCTGGTTGACTTCTTCGACCAAAGGCGAGCCGGTCGGAAAGGCGATCCCATAGGTTTCGCGCAGGAAAATTCCGCCTGTCACCGAGGCGATTTTCCGGCCTTCATGAGAGGCGTAATAGGACAGGATCGGTGCATCGAAGACGACCGCATCCAGTTCCTCTTTCTCGAAGGATGTCAGCATCTCTTCCAGTCCGGGATAGCCGGTAAATTCAATTTCCCGACGGTTCAGAAAGTTGGCGGCGGTCGAGCCTGAGATCGTGCCAACCTGCTTGCCGTAAAGGTCATTGACCGAGTTTACGCTGCCGGTGATCGCATCCACTGTCATGACCGATGTAATCCGGGCCGTGAAAACGGACACGATGAACAGCGAGGAAACAACCAGAATGACCCCCAGCAAACGGCCAAAAGGCGTGCGGGGCATGCGTTCTTCGAAGCCGCCATTGACCACCAGGTTCAATGCCCACCAAAAAGACGGGAACCATGCCTCGTTCAGCTTACGGTCAAAATAGGGCTGCGCGCGCCGCTCGAAACTCCACATCAGCATCCCGCCGCCCAGCAGGATCGCAAAAGCCAGCCCGATGGCTATGAACAGTTCGCGCGACAACAGCGCCTGTAGCAGGGACGGCCGGCGCATCGCTTCGGACGGAACCATGATCTGCAAACCGGATTCGAAAATCGGCTGGCTGAAATCCATACTCGTTTCGCGTGACGCGGTGATCGAGATATTGGCGATCGCGAGATCCGCTGTCCCGTCCTGCACCGAATTCAGCATGTCCCCAAAGGCATCCAACCGGTTGACCGAATATTCCCAGCCCAGCGCGCTGGACAGGGCTTCCAGCAAGTCCATGGAAAAACCGCTCTGGTCCCCGTCCTCGACATAGGAAAACGGGGGGCGGGTTACGGTCGAGACCGTAAGCGATTGCGCCTGGCTTTGCTGTGCAAGAACGGCGAAAGTCAGGCAGATCACTGCGAAGAATAGGCGTTTCATCGACAAGATACCTGTTTCGCGGCCCTCTAACTTAGTTTTGGACCGGGCGGCAAGGTGATCGCGGGGTAAAGCGCCATGTTTTCCGGACGTCTCAACCAGACATGCGTGGGCAAAACAGTTGGAAAATTTGCGCCCTGGGGTTGGCAATCGGGCCAATTCGTTGAATCTGTGCACGAACCTGCCCAGCAATACAGACAAGAGGCCCGCGATGACAGACCCGGTACAATTGACGGCAGACCTGATCCGTTGCCCATCGGTCACACCCGAGGAAGGCGGCGCGCTGGTTCTGTTGCAGAAAGTCCTGTCGGACGCGGGCTTTGAATGCACCCGGGCGGATCGCGGCGGGATCAGCAATCTGTTTGCGCGCTGGGGCAGCAAGGGCCATGCGCGCAGCTTCGGCTTCAACGGGCATACCGACGTCGTTCCTGTAGGTGATGAGGCAGCATGGACCATGCCGCCCTTTGGGGCCGAAATACGCGATGGGGTCATGTATGGCCGGGGCGCCACGGACATGAAGTCGGGCGTCGCTGCGTTTGCAGCCGCAGCTATTGATTTCGTACGGGACACTCCGCCGGACGGAGCCATCATCCTGACCATCACCGGGGATGAGGAAGCCGATGCGCTGGACGGCACAACCGCATTGCTGGATTACATGGACACTGCGGACGAACGTATGTCGGTCTGTCTGGTTGGCGAACCCACCTGCCCGAACCGCATGGGTGATATGATCAAGATCGGGCGGCGCGGCTCGATGACCGCATGGTTCACTGTCAGTGGGGTACAAGGCCATTCGGCCTATCCTCATCGCGCGAAGAACCCGGTGCCCGCCATCGCTCGGCTGATGGACCGGCTGGCCAGCCACCAGCTGGATCAGGGCTCGGACCATTTCGATGCATCGACCCTTGCGGTCGTCACAATCGATACCGGAAATCCGGCCACGAACGTGATCCCCGCGCAATGTCGTGGGGCAGTGAACATCCGCTTCAACGACCTTCATTCCGGGCAAAGCCTGAGCGACTGGCTAGACGCCGAAGCGGACCGGGTTGCCGAAGAGTTTGGCGTCACCATCGATACCCGCATCAAAATCTCCGGCGAAAGCTTTCTGACGCCGCCGGGCCCCCTGTCGGATCTGGTTTCGGGCGCGATCGAAGCCGAAACCGGAATCGCTCCCGAGCTGTCCACAACCGGCGGTACATCGGATGCGCGCTTCGTCAAGAACCATTGCCCGGTGGTCGAATTCGGGCTTGTCGGGCGCACCATGCATCAGGTCGACGAATGCGTCGAAGTCGCGCAAATCGAACAGCTCAAGGCGATTTATACCCGCATTCTCGGGGATTACTTCGCCTGATCCATGCAACGCACTTTGATTATCATGATCAAGGAACCACGCCCGGGTCGGGTCAAGACGCGACTGGGTCGGGATATCGGCATGGTTGGTGCAGCGTGGTGGTTTCGGCATCAGGCAAGGGCTCTGATCCGGCGGCTGCGCGATCCTCGGTGGCAGATCATGCTGGCCGTTTCACCCGATCAGGAGGGTTTGGCCAGCCGGATCTGGCCCGCCGATTTGCCGCGCGTCGCGCAAGGGCAAGGCGATCTGGGCGTCCGCATGGCCCGGATGTTACGCAGCGCTCCGGACGGGCCCGTCTGCCTGATCGGTGCCGATATACCGGGCATTACCCGAAACCACATCGCAAGCGCCTTTCGCGCCCTGGGGGCGACGCAAATGGTATTTGGACCTGCGACAGATGGCGGGTACTGGCTGGTTGGTGCGCAAGGCGTAGCGGCGCTGCCACCCGGATTGTTCAATAACGTGCGCTGGTCGACGGAACACGCGCTGGCGGACACACTCGCCTCGATCCCCGATCGCAGCTTCGCGCTGCTGGATTATCTGAACGACGTGGATACCGTCGCAGATCTGCAAACCTGATCCACACGACTGCTTTTTTGGTCATGACGCGGTCGCATCCCCGTGCTAGGCCGAAATCATGACTCGCATCCCCACCAAGCAGGAGGTCCTGGACTGGATCTCGGCGAACCCCACCCTGACCTCGAAACGCGATATCGCCAAGGCCTTTGGCATCAAGGGCGCGGACCGAATTGACCTCAAGCGTATCCTCAAGGAGCTAGAGGCCGAAGGGCATCTGGAAAAGCGCAAGCGCAGCTATCGCGACCCCGACCGTCTGCCTCCCGTCAGTGTGTTGCAGGTGAAGGCGCCGAACGCTGACGGCGATCTGTTTGCACGTCCGCTGGAATGGCATGGCGAAGGGGTCGAGCCCGTTGTCCTGATCGTCGCCCGCGCCAGCGATCCGGCGCTGGGCGAAGGGGACCGCATCCTGGCTCGCCTGACGGTGGTGCATGAGGAAGACCACAATTACGAGGCGCGACTGATCCGCCGTATCGGAACCAACCCGCGCAAGATCGTCGGCATCTTCCGCAAAGGTGCCGAGGGCGGGCGGATCGTTCCCATCGACAAGACCGGCCAGACCGAATGGCTGGTTCACGATGGCGCGGTGCTGGGCGCGAAAGACGGCGAACTGGTCGAGGCCGAACAGGCCGGGCCAAAGAACCGCATGGGCCTGCCCCGTGCGCGGATCGTGGAACGGCTGGGTGATCCGTCTGCGCCCAAGGCCGTGTCGCTGATCGCCATCCATCAGCACGGCATACCTGATGATTTTCCGGACAAGGTGATTGACGAGGCTGACAAGGCCAAACCCGTCGGCCTGAAAGGACGCGAAGACCTGCGGGACATGCCGTTGCTGACCATCGACCCGTCGGACGCACGGGACCATGACGACGCCTGCTATGCACATGCCGACGACGATCCCAAGAACCCCGGCGGCCATGTCATCTGGGTCGCGATTGCAGACGTGGCAGCTTATGTGCAGCCAGGTACGGCATTGGATCGCGAGGCGCGCAAGCGCGGCAATTCCAGTTATTTCCCCGACCGGGTCGTGCCGATGCTGCCGGATCGTTTGTCGGGTGATCTGTGTTCGCTGCACGAAGGTGTTCCGCGCGCCTGTATCGCCGTGCGAATGCAGATCGACGCGGATGGCAACAAGATCGGCCACCGCTTCGTTCGGGCCCTGATGCGCTCTGCTGCTTCGCTGAATTACACCGAAGTGCAGGAAGCTATTGACGGTAATCCCAACGACCGTACCGGACCCCTGTTGGAACCGGTTCTGAAACCGCTCTATGCTGCGTATGCCGCGCTGAAAAAGGCGCGCTCGGTACGGCAACCACTGGAACTTGACCTGCCCGAACGCAAGATCGTCCTCAGCGACAGCGGAGAGGTGGTGAGCGTGGCCTTCCGCGAACGTCTGGACGCACACAAACTGATCGAGGAGTTCATGATCCTCGCCAATGTCGCCGCCGCCGAGACGTTGATCGCCAAGCGCCAGCCACTATTGTTCCGGGTGCATGAAGAACCTGCCCCCGAAAAGCTGGAAAGCCTGCGCGAAACGGCTCAGGCCGCGGGCCTCAACCTTGCCAAGGGACAAGTGTTGCAGACACGCCACCTGAACGCGCTGCTAAACGCCGCTGCCGGAACCGAGGACGCGGAACTGATCAACCTCACCACCCTCAGGTCGATGGCGCAGGCGTATTACAACCCCGAGAATTTCGGCCACTTCGGTTTGGCATTGCGGAACTATGCGCATTTCACTTCGCCCATCCGTCGCTATTCCGACCTGATCGTGCATCGCGGGCTGATCTCGGCCCATGGCTGGGGCAAGGACGGGTTGACCGAGGATGACATCGACCGCCTGGAAGAGACTGCGACCCAAATCTCGGACACCGAACGTCGTTCGATGATGGCGGAACGGGACACAACCGACCGCTATCTTGCCGCCTATCTCAGCGAGCGGGTGGGCAATGAGTTCACCGGTCGCATCAGCGGCATCGCCCGGTTCGGCGCCTTCGTGAAGATGGATGAAACCGGCGCGGACGGGCTGGTGCCGGTGCGCTCACTGGGTCGGGAGTTCTTCCATTTCGACCGCGAGGCCGGAACCCTGATGGGGTCGGACACCGGCCTGATCATCGCCATAGGTCAGCGTGTCACCGTTCGTCTGACTGAAGCGACGCCTGTGACTGGCGGGCTGGAACTGGAGTTGTTGTCGATTGACGATCAGGCCCTGCCGCGCGGACGGGGGCCGGCAAAGCGGGCAACCCGGCGCAAGGCGGTCAGCACCAAGCGCAAGAAGGACAAGATCAAGCGCAAGGTCGAACGCAAACGCCGTCAGAGGTGATAAGTCAGCGCCCGCGCGATCAGCCACCCATGACGGGTTTCGTCGATCTGGCCAATGTCATCGAACAACACGGCCCGATTGCCATCGATCCGGTCCTCACCGGGAAAGGCCGAGGTGAAATCGCCCATCAACCGGCTCTGGCAATGTACGAACAGGGCGAAGCTGGCGGATTTGTGGCTACCAAGCCGGACTGTCGATCCCTTGGGCGCCAGATAGGCAAGCTGGCCCCAGCGCAACGCTTCGGTCAATGGCTGCGCGGCTTCCAGATCGCTTGCGGTCTCAAAGACCAGCTCTCGCAGGATCAGGGCACCCTTTCGGGTGCTCTGGGGCAGATCCTCGAAAGCCTGTGCCACTGCCGGGTCGTCAAAAGGTCTCATATCAGTGGGATCGCCTGTTCCATGCGGTCAATATAGCTGTTCAGCAGTTTATCCTGTTTGATCCGCCGCGTCAGCGGAGTGTCCGCCGGTGTCGCTCGCATCGCCGCGAGAATTGGTCCAACACTCATATCCGCCGATGTCGGGTGTTCCGCCAGCAGGAACGGAGATTGCCAAAGAAATGCGGCGATGGACTCCAGATCCCGCTCGATCCGTTCCATCCGTTCAGCAACCGAAAATCGGCCAACCCCCTGCGCCTGCAATCCTTTCAGAACGGATTTTCGGATGGCATTGGAAACCGGCTTTCGGATCAAAGCCGGTACAGAGGTAAAGAACGTGTTTCGCAGGATCGGCCAGACCTCGTCATTGCCCCAGCGGTCCAGAACGATCTGAAAATACAAGTGTTCTTCAGCCATTCGCACCAAAGCACGCGATTGCGCCTTTTGAATGTCGCTCAGGCCCAGGTCGAATTCGGCGCCCTGCGCCTCCAGCCAGTCCCGGATCAGGTCACTGTCCGGCACCAACCGGTCGGGTGTGCGCAACACCGGAAGCTTGTGGTGCGGCATCATTCGGGGATCCAGAAGATCCGACCGTTGCCACGACTGGCCGGAGTGCTGCAGCATGAGAGCCGTTTTCACGCAAAAGGGGCTGGCACTGTATTGGCCAAAGGCGGATGGGAAGGTCAGAAGGGTCAGCATCAAAATCGCTCCTAAATGGGATGGTCGATGCATAACTCCGACTGATGACAGAAACTGACATCAGGTTTAGGCTAAGTTGCATCATGACCCGAACCACCCGACTGTTCCAACTGATGCAGGCCCTGCGCTCGGGCCCGTCTCCCAGAACGTCCTCACAACTGGCGCAGGATCTTGGTGTCTCGGCCCGCACGGTTCACCGCGACATAGACACATTGCGCGGCCTTGGCGCAGTCATCGACGGAGAGGCCGGTTTTGGGTTCACCCTGATCGAAGACGCGACCCTGCCACCGCTTGGTTTTACCGATGATGAACTTGAAGCCCTTGTTCTTGGCCTGCGCGAAGTGCAGCAGATCGGGGACCCTGCCCTGTCCGACGCAGCCAGCGCGGCGCTGCGCAAATTGCAGGGCCGCCTGCCACAGCGCCAGTCCCACAGGCTAAGCCATGCGGTGCTGACAGCAACACGTTTTGACCGTCCGGCCACGCCCTCGATTCATGTCCCTGATCTGCGGCAGGCCACGTGGGATGAACGCACGGTCGAGTTCGCCTATACCGATGCAAAAGGCGATGCCACCACGCGGCGCGTCAATCCGCTCAGCATCGTCTATATGGATCGGGCCAGCATTCTGCTGAGCTGGTGCCACCTGCGCCGGGATTTCCGGTTTTTCCGCTTGGACCGGATGCAGGACATGAAGATCACGGAAGAAAGCTTTCGCCCCAATCGCGTTCCCTTTCTGCGGCAAGCACTGGCCCGAATCCGAGAAGACCGTGAGGCGCATAGCCGGGAATACCAGAACGGCGAGTCCTAACAGCCACTTAAGCAACGCGCGGTCACCAAACGGGAAATTAACCACGGGTTTGTACCCCATTCGTTCCTGCACAGGACGACGAGGGGAACAAGTCATGTTGCGTTATGTATATGCTGACGAACTGCATAAATTTCCAAAACTGGCCAAGGGGATGTTTCTGGACCGCGCCGATCAGTTCAAGACCCGGCTGGGATGGGATGTTGATGTCGACGAAAACGGCGAAGAACGGGATCGGTATGACGATCTGAACCCGCTTTATGTCATCTGGGAAGAACCCGATGGCAGCCATGGCGGTTCGATGCGGATACTGCCGACAACCGGCCCGGTCATGGTAAACGATGTCTTTGGTCATCTGACGGGCGGCAGTACTATCCGCAGCCCGCTGATCTGGGAGGTTACGCGGTTCTGCCTGTCGCGCAATGCCAGCCCGCACACGGCAGGTGCCATAATGCTGAGCGGTGGCGAAGTGATGGAAGGATTTGGCCTGACCCATATTGCCGGTGTCTTCGACGCAAGGATGATCCGGATCTACCGTCTGATAGGGTCTTCGCCGGTGGTGCTGGGGTCGCAGGGCAAGGGCCGGGATCAGATCTCGGTCGGGCTGTGGCCCTATTCAGCCGAGGACTGCAACCGGGTGGCTGAACGGGCGGGGGTTTCCCGAGACCTGTCCCGGCTGTGGTTTCGTGCAGCGTTCGGGGGCAGTGCGCAACATCGGTTCGCGCTTTCGGCCTGAATTCGTGAAAAGCGGACTCCGCGTCTGGTGGTGACTGACGCGGCCCTGTAGGGTCGCGCCATGTCCTTGCCTCTTGTCACCTTTTCCGATGATCAGGCCGCCGCCTATGACAGCATTTCCGAGATGCTGAAATCGGCGGGCGTCGACCTTGACGATGACGCGCTGCTCAGGCCGCCCGGAGGTGGAAAGACAGAAACGATGGCCGTGATCGGCAAGGCCGGGTCAGGCAAAACACTGCTGTTGGCTGAATTGTTCAAGGCGCTGGCCGAAACCGGTGTTCAGATCGTGTCTGGCGACTTTGAAAGCCGTAAGTCAAAAGACAAGCGCAGCCTTGCCATTCTGGCCCCGACCAACAAGGCGGCCAGCGTTCTGCGCCTGCGCGGGGTTCCCGCAACAACCATCCACCGCATCCTTTACACGCCTGTATACGACCCGGAATATGAACGTATTGCCGAATGGCTGGCGGGCAATGACGAACGCCCTGAAATCGAGGGGCTGACGAATGAGGCGCTCGACCGGGCTGCGGCATTCTATGCCAACAACAAATCCATCCCCGGGGCGCTGGCCGCTGCCGGACTGCGGGGTTCGGACTTCATTACCGGGTGGAAACGCCGGGACGAACCGCTCGATATCGGGTTTGTCGACGAAGCCTCGATGCTGGATGACCGGCAGTTCGAGGACCTGAAAGAGATTTTCCCCACCCTGCTGCTGTTCGGGGATCCGGCCCAGCTTGCGCCTGTGAACCAGTCCGGCAGCATGGTATTCGAAGCTCTGCCCGAGCCTCGGAAGCTGACACTGCACCGGGTCCACCGGCAGGATGCGGATAACCCGATTCTGGACCTTGCCCATGCACTGGCGGACCCGGCGATGGGGTTCGAGGATTTCGAAAGGCTGGTCGAGCAGACCGCCAGGCAGGATGACCGCGTCGTCTGGGGGCAGCGGGTCGAGGTTGACCTGATGGCGCGCAGCCCGGTTCTGGTCTGGCGCAACGCCACGCGCATTCGCCTGATCAACGCCTTCCGGCATGTTCACGGCGCCCCCGACACCGAGTTGCTGGAGGGTGAACCCCTGATCTGCGACGGTCTGGAACTGCCGCTGAAACACCGCAAGAAGCGGCTGGATCTGGAAGCGCGCGGCCTGATCAAGGGCGCGCAGGTCATCTATTTGGGTCCCGGGCGCAAACCGGGTTTTTCGCGTCTGCATGTTATGGGGGCTGAAGACCCGCAGGTCAGCGCCGCCTCGATCGTCAAGATTGAGAAACCGGACGAGGAAGAGCCGTTTATCCCCTATGCCGCCCGTATGGGGGCAACCTTCCTGCATGGTGCTGCCGTGACGATTCACAAAGCGCAGGGGTCGCAATGGGACACGGTTCAGGTTTTTGCGCCCGATATCTACGCTGCCGCCAGAATGGGTCGTACCGAGGCGGGACAACCCCTGTGGAAGCGCCTGGCTTATGTGGCCATAACCCGCGCGCAGGAACGGCTGATCTGGGTCGTGCGCAACCGCCTGTCCAAGCCGACTCATCCGCTGCGCGTTGATGACCTGCGCACAGCCCCCGTGGCATCTCTGGTTCTCGAGGCTGAAGACACATGAAGACCATCATCGTAACCGGCGCAAGTTCCGGTATCGGCCGGGCAACCGCCGAGTTGTTTCTGAAGGAAGGCTGGCGCGTCGGCCTTCTGGCGCGCAGTGCCGATGTTCTGACGGCAATGTCAGAGTCTCACGAAAACGCTGTCCCATTGGTTGCCGATGTAACGAACCCGGACGCAGTCGCCGCCGCCTTCGATACTTTCACCAAACAGGCTGGCCGTCTGGACGTGCTGTTCAACAACGCGGGCATCTTCGCGCCTGGCGGAACCATTGACGAGATCGCGCTGGACGACTGGTACAACTCGGTCAACGTGAACCTCAACGGGATGTTCCTGTGTGCCCGGGCGGCCTTTGGCATCATGCGCCATCAGTCGCCACAAGGCGGGCGTATCATCAACAACGGTTCGATAGCGGCCCATGTCCCGCGTCCCAACTCGGTCCACTACTCGGCGACGAAACACGCGATCACCGGATTGACCCGCAGCCTGTCATTGGACGGGCGGAGCTTTGGAATTGCCTGCGGCCAGATCGACATCGGCAACGCGCGCACGCAAATAGTGCAGGGCCTGGTCGACGCGGCGATGGCAGAAGGCACGACCCCGGACCCGACTATGTCTGTCGAGGATGCGGCACGCTCTGTGTTGCATATGGCTTCGCTGCCGCCCGAGGCGAATGTTCAGTTCATGACGGTGATGGCCACCACGATGCCTTACATCGGCCGGGGCTAAAGGTTTACTTCTCGCGCAGCAATCTGAACGCGGTCGAGGCGCCCCACCCGGCCGAGATCGCGATGACAAGCGACATCAGACCGTACCAGACCGGCTGTTGGCGGGACATGTTGAACAGAAACCGTTCAAGTCCAACCTTGCGCACGTCGATCACCGTCTCGAATTGGGAAACAACCTCTCCGCCGCGTGTCAGCAGAATGCGCGCGACATAATCGCCCTCGGTCAAGTCTGCAGGCATGTCGATCGAGGTTCTGAACAAGGTCTGCTCATCTACAGCCACGGTGTTTTCTCGGATCGAGTAAAGGCCCTCATGCTCGCGAATTCGAACAACCGCATCCGCAAAGTCCTGCGCGCCGCGAATATGCATCGCGGCACCCACCGACCGGATGGCACGTTCGATCGAAACCCGGTGGCGCAGGTCTTCTACGTCCGACAGGATGGAATTCAGCGGTGAACTGGTTGCAACGGCATAAAAGCTGGGTGCCAGATCGACCAACACGCTGTCGGTGTTCACCCAGATACCCAGCCGCTTTTCTTTTCTTCGCACCGTTACAGGGCTGGATGGCCCGGCGACCGCAACGATCACTTCCAGCGGAGGGCCCGGCGGGATCGGCGCTTCGCGCTTGACCGCCCCGAAAATCAGAATTTCGGAACCGTCAAAGTTTGCGGTGATTGCAACCCGGTCCTGGCTGAGGCCAAGAACGACCTGCTCATCCTCTGCATGCGCAGGCAGGCAGATAAGGCTCAGAACGGCGATCAGATAACGCATCATGATCAGTGCCCTCCCGCATCGCCCAACGAGTACAACTCGGAGGGTTGAAGCAACAGGTCCAGCGCAAGTTTTCCGCATACGGCAAGCACCAGGGCCGCCAGCAGAACACGCAACTGCTCGGCCGGCATGCGCGATCCGATGACCGTGCCGATCTGCGCCCCGATAACTCCACCAACCAGCAGAAGCACCGCCAGGACCACATCAACAGTGTAGTTCGTGGTGGCATGCAGCATTGTTGTAAACGCCGTCACGAAAATGATCTGAAACAGCGATGTTCCCACAACGACCTTGGTCGGCATACCCAGCAGGTAGATCATCGCAGGCACCATGATGAACCCGCCGCCCACGCCCATGATGGCGGACAGCACGCCGACGCACAGACCGACCAGCGCCGGCGGAATGACCGAAATATACAGGCCCGAAGTCCGAAAGCGCATCTTGAGCGGCATGGCGTGAACCCAGCCGCGCTGACGTCGCTTGGGAGGCGAACCTCCGGCCTTCTTCGACTTGCGCAGCGCGTTGAGGCTTTCGATAAACATCAGGCTACCGACGACACCCAGAAACACGACGTAACACAGTGTAACCAGCAAATCGACCTGACCCAGGCTTTTGAGGTAGTTGAACACCACAACGCCCAGCGCCGCGCCGATCAGACCTCCGGTCAGCAACACGGTACCCATTCGAAAGTCCACGGTCCTTCGCCGGAAATGCGCCAACACGCCAGAGAACGACGACGCCACGATCTGGTTGGCCTCGGTTGCAACCGCCACAGCGGGAGGGATGCCTATGAAGAACAGCAGCGGGGTCATAAGGAACCCACCGCCAACTCCGAACATGCCGGAAAGAATGCCCACCATTCCGCCCAGACCCAACAGCAGAAAGGCGTTCACGGATACTTCGGCGATTGGAAGGTAAATCTGCATGATGTTCTCTAAACGGGCTGGGTGTGGTCGTGTAATGTGACAAAGCCCGTCTTATTGCAATGGGTCTGGCCGCAAGTGCGACGCACCGGCACGGTCTTGGCAGCGTTCTGGGCGAACAATCTCTGTTTATGACCCACCTGCGGCAAAGACAGACTGACCCGCACAACAATCCCGGAGCCAGAGTCCGAGGATTCGGAAAGCGAAAAAAGCCTGTCTGCAGACCGGGTTATGAAAGGGGGCGTTTGCATACCCCTTTAGAGCGGGTGCGACATGCAAAATCAACTCTGCATGCCGCTCTGCAGCGAACAGGACTGAGATACTAGTCGGAACTGGACCTATCAGCGTTCCTTCACATAGGGTTCGCCCCCGGCGCGTGGCGGCACGGCCTTGCCCACGAACCCGGCAAGGATCACCACGGTCAGGATATAGGGCAACGCGTCCATGACTTGCACCGGTATGACAACCCCACCCAGATCGATGTTCTGGAATCGCAGAGCGATGGCCTGAAGCAGACCGAACAGAAGGCAGGCCCCCATCGCGTGCCAGGGTCTCCATTTCGCAAAGATCAGGGCCGCCAGCGCGATAAAGCCACGCCCGGCTGTCATGTCCTTGACGAACCCGGCCTGAAGCGCGGTGGCCAGATAGGCACCGGCGATCCCGCAAAGCAGGCCGCAGATGGCAACAGCGGCATAGCGAAGCCCCACAACGGAAACACCGGCCGTATCCACCGCGGCGGGGTTTTCACCCACGGCGCGCAGTCGCAGGCCGAACCGGGTGCGGAACAGGATCCACCAAGTGGCAGGCACCATCAGAAAGGCGACGTAGACGAGAATCGAGTGCCCAGACAGCAACTCGGAATAAATCGGGCCAATGAACGGAACACCGCTTAATGCTTCCGCAAAGGGAAATTCGATCGGCCCAAACCGTCCGCCGCCGATCAGTGAAGGTGTTCGCCCCCCCTGCTGGAACCAGCTTTGCGCCACAAGAACGGTCATCCCCGCCGCCAGAAAATTGATCGCCACGCCCGAGATCAACTGATTGCCCCGGAATGTGATCGACGCAACGCCGTGCAGGGCGGACAAAACCAAAGATGCGGCAACACCTGCCAACAAGCCCAGCCAGACCGACCCGGTCACTGCTGCCACGGCGGCGGAAAAGAAAGCCGCCATCAGCATCTTGCCTTCTAGTCCGATGTCGAAGACGCCCGCCCGTTCGGAATAGAGCCCGGCCAGACAGGCCAGCAGCAGCGGTGTTGCCAGGCGAATGGTTGAGTCCAGGACCTGGATGATGATCAGGAATGTTTCCATCACTCAGCTCCTTTCCGCATGCCCAGGAACAGTTTTTCAAGCGGCATACGAACCATGTTGTCCAGCGCGCCGGTGAACAGGATCACCAGGGCCTGAATCACCACGATCAACTCGCGCGGAATACTGGTCCAGAACGCCAACTCGGCGCCGCCCTGGTACAGGAAGCCAAAAAGAATTGCCGCCAGAAACACCCCGAACGGATGAGACCGCCCCATGAGCGCCACCGCGATACCGATGAAACCCGCACCCTCGGTCGAGTTCAGAACCAGTCGCTCCGCCTCGCCCATGACGTTGTTGATGGCCATAAGGCCAGCCAGCGCGCCCGAGATCAGCATGGCGATGATGGTAATGCGCACGGGTGAGATGCCTGCGTAGACGGCCCCGGTTTCCGAATGACCATAGGCCCGGATTTCATAGCCAAGCCGGGTGCGCCAGATCAGCGCCCAAACCACGAAACAGGCCAGAACGGCGACAAAGAAGGTGATATTGGCCGGGGCACCTTTGAACAGAACGTTTTCGGCCGTCGAGAACATGGACTGGAACGTAGGCAGATGAACGGCTTCGGGGAACCGGGCGGTCGCCGGATCCTGCGCCCCCGGGGGGCGCATCACATTGACCAGAACATAGTTCAGAACCGCCGCTGCGATAAAATTGAACATTATCGTGGTAATCACGATATGGCTGCCGCGCTTGGCCTGCAGATAGGCCGGGATCGCAGCCCATGCCGCACCGAAAACCATTGACGCGGCGCAGGCGGCCAGAAGGGCAATGCTCCAGTGTGGCCAGGGGACATAAAGGCAGACGATGGCAACCCCAAGGCCGCCCAGCATGGCCTGTCCTTCGCCGCCGATGTTGAACATGCGCGCATGAAAGGCGACGGCCACCGCCAGCCCCGTGAACATGAAGTTCGTCGCGTAATACAGGGTGTACCCCCAGCCATAGGTCGACCCAAGCGCGCCGGAAACCATGAGCTTCACGGCCTCGACTGGGTTTTCACCGATGGCCAGGATGACCAGTGCCGAGAGGATTGCGGCCAATATCAGACTGATCAGCGGGATCAGGACAACATCGGCCCATTTGGGCATTTTTTCCATATTACGCGGCCTCTCCCGCCACACCGGCCATCAACAGGCCCAGTTCTTTTTCATCTGTCTCATGGGGCAGACGTTCGCCCATGATATGTCCGTCAAACATCACCGCAATCCGGTCGGACAACGAGAAGATCTCTTCCAGCTCGACCGAGACCAGCAGGATTGCCTTGCCCTGATCACGCAGTGCGACGATCTGTTTGTGAATGAACTCGATCGCACCAATGTCCACACCGCGTGTGGGCTGGCCGACCAGCAGCAGGTCGGGGTTGCGCTCGATCTCGCGGGCAACGACGATTTTCTGCTGGTTTCCGCCAGAGAAGCTTTTGGCTGTCAGCCACGGGTTGGGCGGGCGGACGTCGAATTTCTCGATCTTGGCCTCGGTATCGGCCCGAAGGGCAGCGTTGTCCATGAAAATGCCGCGCTTGTAGGCAGGGTCACGGTGATAGCCGAAGGCGACGTTTTCCCAAGCGTGGAAATTCATGATCAGACCTTCGCGCTGCCGATCTTCGGGGACATGCGCGATGTGCTGATCGCGGCGCGCGCGCCCGTCCGAACCCGGTCCGCTCAGCGCCAGTGGGGTGCCGTTCAGCTTGATGGACCCCTGCCCCGGTCGCATTCCGCCGAGAACTTCCAGCAATTCGGACTGACCATTGCCCGCAACACCGGCGATGCCGACGATCTCACCGGCACGGATCGTCAGGTCGATACCTTTGACGCGCTCTACACCCGCCTGATCGCTCACCCGCAGATTCTCGATCTCCAGCACAGGTTTGCCGGGCTGGGCGGGCACTTTATCGACTTGCAGCAGGACCTTCCGGCCAACCATCAGCTCGGCCAGTTCCTCGGGGCTGGTGTCGGCGGTCTTGACCGTCGCAGTCATCTGCCCGCGGCGCATGACAGAGACCGTATCGGTGTTCTCCATGATCTCACGCAGCTTGTGCGTGATCACGATGATGGTCTTCCCCTCGGCCCGCAGACGGTCAAGGATGCGGAACAGCTGATCAGCCTCGGCCGGGGTCAGAACGCCGGTCGGCTCGTCCAGAATCAAAATCTCGGCCTTGCGATACAGGGCTTTCAGGATTTCGACACGCTGTTGCATGCCCACGCCGATCTCGTCGATGCGTTTGTCCGGATCCACGAAAAGTTCGTACTCTTCTTCCAACGCTTTCAGTTCCTTGCGCGCCTTGGACAAAGACGGGGCCAGCAGCCCGCCGTCTTCAGCGCCCAGAACAATGTTCTCCAGAACGGTGAAATTCTCGACCAGTTTGAAGTGCTGGAACACCATCCCGATCCCCGAGGCAATCGCGGCCTGGCTGTCAGGGATTTCGGTCTTTGTCCCGTTGATCCAGATCTCGCCTTTGTCGGCTTTGTAAAACCCGTAGAGGATGCTCATCAGCGTGGATTTGCCCGCACCGTTTTCACCGATGATCCCGTGGATCGTGCCGGGGGCGACGCTGATGGAAATGTCTTTGTTGGCCTGAACCGGCCCAAAGGCTTTGGAAATCCCTTTGAGCTCAATGGCGGGGACGGTCATGTCTTGCCCTCAATTGCCGAAGGGCCGCGTAGTCAAACAGCGGCAGAGTGAGTTGGGACGGGAGATAAAATTCCCCGTCCCATGCGATATCAGAACTGCAGTGCCGGGCAGCTGTCGTTCTCGTAGTAGCTGACAACAGAGATGTCCCCGTCGATGATGCCACGACGTGCAGCTTCTACGGCATCAGCCATCTGGGGGTGAACCAGCTCGCGGTTGTTATCGTCGATTGCGACGCCAACTCCGTCTTCGGCCAGACCCATGGCGAATACGCCGGTTTCAAGGTCTTCACCCGCTTTCATCGCTTCATAAACAGCAACGTCCACACGTTTCAGCATCGATGTCAGGACCTTGCCCGGGTGCAGGTGGTTCTGATTGCTGTCCACGCCGATCGACAGGATGCCTTCGTCCGCCGCAGTTTGCAGAACGCCAACACCGGTGCCGCCGGCAGCCGCATAGATTACATCAGCGCCCTGGCTGATCTGGGCTTTGGTCAGTTCCGAACCCTTTACAGGGTCGTTCCATGCGGCCGGGGTGGTGCCGGTCATGTTGGCTACCACGTTGATGTCCGGGTTCACGGCCTTGGCGCCCTGTGCATAGCCGCAACCGAAGTGGCGGATCAGCGGAATGTCCATGCCGCCGATAAAGCCGACGGTGCCGGACTTGGACGCCATCGCGGCCATCATGCCGACCAAATACGAGCCTTCATGCTCGGCAAAGCCGATCTGACGGATGTTCGGCGCGTCCAGCCAGGTTACGTCAACCGCGACGAACTTGGTGTCCGGATAGTCGCCTGCAACAGCAGACAGCGGATCGGCCATTGCAAAACCCATGGTGATGATCGGGTTGGCACCGGCTTCGGCAAAGCGGCGCAGGGCCTGCTCGCGCTGGGCTTCGGACTGAAGCTCGATCTCGCGGTAGGTACCGCCGGTCTGATTGGCCCAACGTGACGCGCCGTTATGGGCCGCTTCGTTGAACGATTTGTCGAACTTACCACCCAGGTCAAAGATCAGGGCCGGTTCTGCAATTGCGGCACCCGCTGTCATCGCGACTGCGGCTGCGGCACCCATCAAGGATTTCATCAGGGTCATTGGTTACTCCCGTTTTGTTTTTTTGTCGGCTGGAGCCAAGATAGCCCCCTTTACCCACTCAGAGCGAGCATAACTGTTGTGATGGCGGGAATTAAGGCCGTTTGCAACAGCCATGGTCAACCACTAATTTGACCAATCGGTAAAAAACTTGCCTGCCTTCAGATCAGGCGGCATTCCATTTGGATTGCATCGAGCTTCTGATTGTTTTCATGAAGGTAATACCCCTTACGCAGACCGCAGACCTTGTAACCACAGCTCTGATAGAGGGAAATTGCCGGCAAATTGTCGGCCGCTACGTCTAGAAAAGTATGAGTGGCACCCAGTTTTTTTGCCTTGTTGTGCCAGTCTTTCATGCATTGCCTTGCAAGACCCTGCCTTTGATAGGCCGGGTGAGTTGCAATCGTCAAAAGCTCCGCCTGATCGGCAATAACCTGAATGACGGCAAATGATCTTTCATTTCCAACAACATGCGTGAATCTGTTTTCCAGAAGATCACAAAACTCCTGGGCGCTCCACGGGCGGGCTCGGGTAAAAGCCGCGGCATGCGTCCTTGCAAGATCCTGCGGTTTCATTCGTCCAGCAACACCGGAGGCAGATCTTTCGATGGGGCCGCATCGGCCGCACGGATATAGAGCGGCGCTGGTGCCTCTGATACAGACTGCCAGCGACGCGACGTAATCCGGGCAATCGCGCGGGCTTGCAAATCCGCGTTGTCGTTCAGAACCAGGGCTCCAAACGTTTCTGCCGTCTCTTGGCCAATCAGTTCCGGGTCAGAATCATGCAAGGAAACATAAACCTGCTCTCGCGGCGCGCGAATCGCAGGGATGCTGCCCTGAGGCGCAAATTCGGCCAGGGCATCGAATCCCGTCACGCCGACGGCCGGAATTCCCAGGCCCAGCGCCAAACCGCGTGCGGCAGAAACCGAGATTCGGATTCCGGTGAAATTGCCCGGACCTATGCCAACGCCGATCGCATCCAAATCCGCCCAAGTACGCCCGCCCAGGGCCAGAACCTCGTGCAGCAGAGGCATCAGGCGTTCCGCCTGGCCGCGCGTCATGGGTTCAGCGCAGGAGGTCACGATTTCACCGTCCCGCAACAAAGCGGCCGCGCAATGCGCGGCCGATGTGTCGAATGCCAGTATGATCGGATCAGACGGCAACCGGGCGCACCTCGGTCACTTCGGGGATGTAGTGACGCAGCAGGTTCTCGATCCCCATTTTCAGGGTCAGGGTCGACGATGGGCAGCCCGCACAGGCGCCTTGCATATGCAGATATACGACACCGCGGTCAAAGCCGTGAAAGGTGATGTCCCCACCATCCTGTGCCACGGCCGGACGCACGCGGCTGTCCAGCAGGTCTTTGATCTGATTGACGATTTCCGCGTCCTCGCCGGTATGTTCGGCGTGCCCCGAAGCGGTTGCGGCGTCTGCGCCCATAACCGGCTGACCGGACTGGTAGTGTTCCATCACCGCGCCCAGAATTGCGGGCTTGATGTGATCCCACTGCACGTCGTCAGACTTCGTGGCTGTTACAAAATCATTGCCGAAGAAAACTCCGGTAACGCCGTTCACCTCAAAGATCCGCTTGGCCAAAGGTGACTTCTCGGCAGCTTCGGCGGTCGGGAAGTCTGCCGTACCCGCTTCCAGAACGGTTTGACCGGGCAGGAATTTCAATGTTGCAGGGTTGGGCGTCGATTCGGTTTGAATGAACATGGCGCGGCTCCGGTTGGGTTGTACCTGATATGCGGGCAGGCGCCGTGGAAGTCAAGATTTGGAACGATTCTAAATCATACTGGCAAAATCGACCGCATCCTCCAGCCGGTCATCCCCCCAGAACAGCTCGTCGCCTGCTACAAAACTGGGCGCCCCGAACAGGTCCAGGGCCTGAGCGCGCTTGGACTGTTCGAACAAAGCTTCCTTGATAGCCGGATCCTTTGATCGCGCAATCATATCGCTGCGCAACCCGGCAACGACAAGACAATCAGCCAGCACGCTTTCGTCCGAGATTGTGCGCCCGTCGGCAAATTCTGCTTGGTACACAGCGCGCACAAATGCCGCTTTTTGGTCCTGATCCTCGATGGCCAGAACCAGCCGGGCGGCCAGAACTCCGTTTTGGGGAAATGGGTTCGGATGCACGAAAGCCAACCCGCGCTTTTTGCACAGACGTTCCATATCACGCCACATGTAGCGCCCTTTGGCGGGATAGATATTGAACGGAGAATTGTCCCATCCCTGCGCCGCGAAAATCGGACCCAGAAGAAAGGGCTGCCAATCCACGGCAACCCCTTTTTGCGCCGCCACCTGTTCAACCCGCATCGCACTGAGATAGGAATAGGTCGAAGCAAATTCGAACCAGAATTGAATACGGCGGGTCATGTTGGGGCCTCAGGTAATAGCTTCCAGCTTTTCCTTGCTCAGATCCCCGGGCACGATGGTGATCGGGATCGGAAGACTGCCGGAATTGCGTGTGAGTTGCGTCACCAGCGGACCGGGCCCTTTCTTTTCAACCCCCGCACCCAGAACAAGTACCCCGATTTCAGGGTCCGACTGGACATGTTCAATGATCTGCGGCACCGGATCGCCTTCGCGGATGGCCAGTTCGGGTTCGATACCCTGCTTGTCGCGCATCCATTTCGCAAACACCTCGAAATGTGCGTGAATGCGCTCGCGCGCTTCTTCCCGCATGACTTCCGCCACACCGATCCAGTGGTTGAACTCATCCGGAGGGATGACCGACAGAACCGTTACCCCTCCGCCGGTATGCGCCGCACGCATTGCCGCGAAACGCATGGCATTCAGGCATTCGCGGCTGTCGTCAAGTATGACCAGGAACTTACGCATTTGTATCCTCTTTTGTTTCCGGGATCATGCCCGACAGTGGGGATACTGGCAACTCGGAAGCGCGCCGCATTGACGTGTTAGCGGTTGCTGGCGGCCCAGTCCCAATACAACTCACGGGCGCGGCGGGAAATCGGGCCGACCTGATACCGGGTATCTTCCAGTGCCGTGACCGGTGTGACCTTGTTCATGTTCCCGGTCATGAACACTTCGTCAGCGTTGTGGAAGTCATCAAAGCTCAGGATGGCTTCGTGCACAGTGACGCCGTCCGCCCTCAGGTTCTTGATATGACGGGCGCGCGTGATCCCGGCCAAAAAGGTTCCATTTGGGGTGGGTGTGAACACCTCGCCGTCGCGAACCATGAAAATGTTGGCCGTTGCGGTTTCCGCCACATGTCCAAGGGCGTCGGTGACAAGCGCATTTGAAAACCCTTTTCCGCGCACCTCCTGCAACATCCGGGCGTTGTTGGGGTAAAGACAGCCGGCCTTGGCATTCACGACTGCGGATTCCAATACCGGGCGACGGAATCGTGTGGTGCCCAGCGTTGCCGAGGCAGTCTCGGGCGCCATCGGAATTTCTTCCAGGCAGACCGCGAAACCGGTGCTGTTTTCCTGCGGAACGATCGCGGTCGCGTCGCCATCAATACCCCAGTACATCGGACGGATATAGACAGCGGCATCGGGGCTATAGCCTTCCAACCCCTCGAGGACAATCCCGATCATTTGATCAGTGGTTACGAATGGCGTCAGCATAAGCGCCTCGGCCGAGCGATTCACGCGGGCACAATGCGCCTCAAGATCCGGGGCCATGCCATCAAAATACCGCGCCCCATCAAAGACGGCCGATCCCAGCCAAGCACCGTGATCGGCCGCGCGCATGATCGGGGCATCCCCGTCATGCCACTGACCCTCGAAATAGGTACGGATATTCTTGCCGACTGCCATGGCGCCCTCCCTAGCTTATGGCAAACCTAGGAAGGCGTTGAGGCAACGTCCAGCGTAATCAGCCCTGTTTGGCGCCGACCATGCCCACGATTTCGTAGGTCTGCTGCAGGATCGGAGCTGCAATCGCGCGCGCCTTCTCTGCGCCCCGTGCCAAAATCTGGTCGATCTCGGCCTCTTCGCCCATCAGTCGGGCCATCTCGGACGAGATCGGCGCCAGCTTCGACACCGCCAGTTCGGCCAGCATCGGTTTGAACTCGCCAAACTGCTTGCCGCCTGCTTCGGCCAGAACCTGCTCGGCAGTCTGGTCGCTGAGGGCGGCATAGATGTTCACCAGATTGCGCGCCTCCGGGCGTTCTGCCAGCCCGTCGATCTCGGACGGCAGCGCATCCGGGTCTGTCTTGGCCTTGCGAATCTTCTTGGCGATCGCGTCGGCGTCATCGGTCATGTTGATCCGGGTCATGTCGGACGGATCCGAAGACGACATCTTGCGCGTTCCGTCGCGCAGGTTCATCACGCGCGGCGCAGCACCACCGATGACCGGTTTGGTCACAGGAAAGAAATCCACCCCATAGTCGTGATTGAACTTGATCGCGATGTCACGGGTCAGTTCCAGATGCTGTTTCTGATCCTCTCCCACAGGCACATGGGTTGCGTGATAGGTCAGAATGTCCGCCGCCATCAGCGCAGGATAGGCAAACAGACCCAGCGAAGCGTTTTGCGCATTCTTGCCCGCCTTGTCCTTGAATTGCGTCATCCGCTGCATCCAACCCATCCGGGCGATACAGTTGAAGATCCACGCAAGCTGCGTGTGTTCGGCCACTTGGCTCTGGTTGAAAAGGATCGACTTTTCCGGATCAAGACCGGCGGCGATGAAACCCGCGCAGACTTCGCGGGTCTTTTCGCGCAGACGCTCCGGGTCTTGCCAGACGGTGATCGCGTGCAGGTCGACCATGCAATAGATGGTTTCGAACTCAGGGCCCTGCATATCCACAAAACGCTTGAGCGCACCCAGGTAGTTGCCAAGGTGCAGGTTTCCCGAAGGCTGGATGCCGGAAAACACGCGCGGCGTGAATTGAGTTTCGGTCATCGAAGGGAACTCCCGTCTGGAAAAATCAGCCCCCGTCGCTTACCCATGAGGTCAAGGGACGTCAACAGCCGCGAAAGGCCCGCCCAATGAGCAGCGAACAATATACACCTGCCGTGAACCCTCTGCCGCCTGTCGTTGTGGCGCTGGTGTTGTTCATCATGGGTATCGAACTGGCGTTTTCCCTTGGTACGCGCGGGATCGTCGGCGGACCTTCGGCTGTCGGATGGCGGCTGGACGCGCTGCAAAGCTATGCCTTCTCGCCGGACATATTCGACTGGATGGTTCAAAACGGGCGGTGGCCCTTCGAACATGTTATCCGGTTCGTGACCTATCCCTTTGTCTCGGCCAATTTCACGCAGGCCATTTTTGTCTGCGTGTTCGTGCTGGCCATGGGCAAAATGGTGGCCGAGGTGTTTGGCGGCTTTCCCATGCTGTTGATCTTTGTGCTGTCAGGTGTCGGCGGTGCACTGGCCTATGCGCTGATCCTGGATCCCCGCTACCCGTTGGTCGGCGGGTTCCCACCGGTCTACGGTCTGATCGGCGCGTTCACCTGGCTGCTGTGGCGCAAACTGTCGCTGGTCGGCGAAAACCAGTCACGCGCTTTCAGCCTGATTGCCGTGCTGATGGGCATCCAACTGCTGTTCGGCCTGCTGTTTGGCGGCACGTCCGAATGGGTCGCCGATCTGGGCGGGTTTGCCACCGGCTTTGGCCTGTCATTCTTTTTGGCCCCGGGCGGATGGGCCCGGATTGTCGGGCGCATCCGGCGCGACTGACGGATCAGGACCGGCGCAAGGCGCGCCTGAATTCCGATACTTCAAAAGCCCGCAACAGGTGGCCCAGCGCGAAATAGGTGATCGCGGCAATCGCAATCAGCAGGAACAGGGCCGGATAACGCCATCCGGGCAGGGCAAAGACCCAGCCGAACAGGTGCAGCGCAACAAACAACACAACGCCCATTCCAACCGAGGCCGCGACGATCCGCCATGCACGGCGCTTGAAGCGGGCGTCAAAGCGGGCCTCTTCCCCCATCCGGCGTGCGCCGATGGCCAGTAGCGCCACCATCGCCCACCCGGCAGCCGAAGCCGCAATGGCGGGCGCGATCCAGCCCACCACCGGATACAGGCCAAAGGCCAGGGCAGCATTCACGATCATGGCCACCACCGCGTAGTGAAACGGCGTGCGGGTGTTTTCCCGGGCGAAGAACAGCGGTTGCAGCAGCTTTTGCAGCATGAAGGCCGGCAGACCGACCCCGTAAATCGCAACGGCCAGCGCCGTGGCGGCTGTGTCTTCGGGGCCGAACTGGCCCCGCTCGAACAGCACCGACACCAGTGGCGTGGGAATGATCACAAACGCCACGGTCGATGGGATGGTCAGAAGCAGCGTGAATTCGCCCGCACGGGAGAAGGCGTTGCGCGCACCGTCCTTGTCGTCCGCGCGCATGCGGCGCGAAAGATCGGGCAGCAGCACGATGCCCACAGCGATGCCCACCACACCCAATGGCAATTGGTACAACCGGTCTGCCGCAAACAGCCAGCTGACGGCTTTTTCGGTTTTCGACGCCACCAACTGGCCCACCACCAGGTTGACCTGCGTCACGCCCATCGCCAAAGCAGCAGGAACCGCGACACGAACCAGATTGCGCATCTCAGGGCTGAGCTTGGGAAGCCCGGGACGAATACGGATACCTGCGCGCTCGGTTGCGACCCAGACCAGCGCCAACTGTGCGACACCGGCCGCCGGAATGACCGCCAGCAGCCAGCGGATGACTTCGCCACCGGATACAGCACCAAGAATAAGGGCCGAACAGGCAAAGATGTTCAGCAACACCGGCGCGGCCGCAGCGGCGGCAAACCGGCCCGTCGCGTTCAGGACACCCGAAAACAAGGCGGCCAGCGACATGAATAGGATGTAGGGAAAGACGATATACCCATAGTCCACCGCCAGATCGAAACGTTCGTCGCCATAGAAGCCCTCGGCCGTGACCCAGACCAGCGCGGGCATGAAGACCATGGCGAGGCCGACCAGCGCCAACACAGCCAACGCCAGCAGGTTGAAGGCGTCCTGCGCAAACTCTTGTGCGTTCTCGCCGCCCTCAAGGCGCTTTGAGAACATCGGAACAAACGCTGCGTTGAACGCGCCTTCGGCGAAGAAGCG
This sequence comes from Ruegeria sp. AB8, assembly GCF_056542605.1. NCBI lineage: Bacteria > Pseudomonadati > Pseudomonadota > Alphaproteobacteria > Rhodobacterales > Roseobacteraceae > Ruegeria > Ruegeria sp. AB8. Next base: position 25,691 of record NZ_JBQGAB010000023.1, on the reverse strand, counting down.
GCGGAACATGTTGGGCAGGCGGAAGGCAGCGACAAATGCATCCATGACCGGTCCCGGACCAATATAGGCCGCCAGAAGGATTTCGCGCAGAAATCCAAGGATGCGGCTGGCAAGCGTCCAGAAGCCGACCGTGAACAGGCCCGAAAACAGGCGGATCTGCTTCATGAGGCCGCGCGCTCGGCGCCTTCGGTGATCGCTTTGCGCAGCTTGGCTTCCAGCCCGCGCTGTTTGCTTTCCGAATAGTATTTCAACCCGAACATATCCTTGACATAGAAGGTGTCGACCACCTGTTCGCCGTAGGTCGCGATCACAGCATTGGCGATATACACGTTGGATGCCGCTAGGGTTCGGGTCAGGTCGAACAGCAAACCGGGGCGGTCGCGGGTATCGACCTCGATGATCGTGTAAATTTCAGACCCGTCATTGTCGAACATGATGTGAGTCGGAACGTTGAAGGCGCGTTCGCGTTTTTTGATCTTGTCCCGCGATTTCAGCGCATCGCGCGCCACCACCTCACCCTTGAGGGTTTTGTGGATCATCTGGGTCAGGCGCGGCAGGCGGCTGGCTTCAAACGGGTGGCCTTCGGCATCCTGTATCCAGAACGCATCGGTCACATAGCCGTCCTTGGTCGTATAACTGCGTGCATCCACGACGTTGGCCCCGACCAGCGCCAGCGCGCCGGCAATCCGCGCGAAAATTCCGGGGTGATCGCCCATGGCGAAACAGGCGCGGGTGGCATCGCGGTCTTCGTCCGGGTGCAGGCGGATTTCCATCGCTCCGGGGTCGCCGCTGGTTTCCAAGGCCTGAAGCATCTCGGCAAATTCGATGTGGGTCGAAAGATTGAGACCTTGCCAGTAAGGATCGTAGTGCCGTCCGGTTTCGGTTTTTAGGTCGGCCTTGGACCAGTCGTCCAGCGCAACTCGCAGCGCCTTCTTGGCCTCGGCCCCGCGGTTGGCCCGGTTCAGATCCTCCATCCCCGTTTCCAGCGCGCGTTTTGTTTCGGCATGCAGCGCGCGCAACAGGGTGGCCTTCCAGTTGTTCCATGTATCTGGGCCGACGCCGCGAATGTCACAAACCGTCAGCACCGTCAGAAGGTCCAGCCGTTTGACTGTCTGCACCGCCTTGGCAAAATCGCGCACCGTGCGCGGGTCGGAGATATCGCGTTTTTGTGCCATGTCCGACATCAGCAGGTGATAACGCACAAGCCATTCGACCGTTTCGGTGTCTGACTTGTTCAACCCGAGACGCGGCGCAATCTTGCGGGCCATCTGGGCGCCGAGAATCGAGTGATCTTCAGGCCGCCCCTTGGCAATGTCATGCAACAGCAGCGCCACATACAGAACCTTGCGATTGACGCCCCCTTTCAGGATCGACGAGGCCAGCGGCAGCGATTCAACCAACTCTCCGCGTTCGATCTGCGCCAGGTTGACGATGCACTGTATGGTGTGCTCGTCCACCGTATAGCTGTGATACATATTGAACTGCATCATCGCCACGATAGGCTCGAACTCGGGCAGGAAGGCCGACAACACACCAAGCTCGTTCATCCGGCGCAGGGCGCGTTCCGGGTTGCCGTGTTTCAGCATCAGGTCGAGGAAGATGCGCTGCGCCTCTTTGTCATTGCGCATTTCATCGTCGATCAGATGCAGGTTGGCCGTGACCAGGCGCATTGCATCCGGGTGGATCAGCATCCCGGTCCGCAACCCCTCCTCAAACAGACGCAGCAGGTTCAGTTTGTCGGACAGAAACTTGTCCGGGTCACCAACATCCAGACGGCCATGCACCACCGTGTAGCCTGATTTGACACGGCGGCGGCGGCGAAAGATGCGTTCCAGCAGCGGCGCACCTTTTACATGCGCGGCCTCCAGCTTGGTCAGAAAGATCCGCGTCAGTTCTCCGACCCGCGTTGCTTCGCGGAAATAGCGCTGCATGAACACCTCGACCGCTCGCCGACCGGCGCGGTCCTGATAGCCCATGCGGTCGGCAACCTCGACCTGCAGATCAAAGGTCAGCTGCTCGGTCGCGCGACCCGTGATCAGATGCAGATGCGACCGGACAGCCCAAAGGAACTCCTCGGCCTCGACAAAGCCCTTGAATTCATCAGGTGTAAACAAGCCAAGCGGAACAAGCTCGGCCACGTCGTGAACACCATAGATGTACTTGGCGATCCAGTACAATGACTGCAAATCGCGCAGACCGCCTTTACCCTCTTTCACATTGGGCTCGACCATATATCGCTGCCCTTGCTTGAGGTGTCGTGCGTCCCGCTCCTGCAACTTGGCTTCGATGAATTCACGCTCGCTGCCCTTGAACAGGTCGGCTTTCAGGCGCTCTTCCAGCCCCGTCGCCAATTCCCTGTCCCCGGCAAGGTACCGCTGCTCGAGCATCGAAGTGCGGATCGTGAAATCATCCGCGCCCAAACGCAGGCAATCCCGGATCGTGCGCGATGAATGCCCGACCTTCAATCGCAGATCCCAAAGGATGTAGAGCATGGATTCGATCACGCTCTCGGCCCAGGCGGTGATCTTGTAGGGGGTCAGAAACAGCAGATCGACGTCGGATGACGGGGCCATTTCACCGCGGCCATACCCTCCGACCGCCAGAACTGCGATCTTTTCACCCTGGGTCGGATTTGCCAACGGGTGAAGATACCGGCCGGAGACCAGCATCGCGGTTCCGACCAACTGGTCCGTCAGGTAGGTGTACGATCGCGTCAGTGGTCGCGCGGCAAAGGGTTGCTCCGCAAACGCATTGGCGATGGCCATGCGTCCGGCCTTCTGCGCATCACGCAAAACGCGCACGGTTTCCGCGCGCATTTCAGCATTGTCATTGCAGTTATCGAAGGCTTCGGACAAACGGGCACTGACGCCCTCACTGTCAAAAATCTCGTTTGCCGGGCAGATCAGGCTGCCTTCGGGCTCAGAGACCGGCGCCTGCAAAGCTTTGTGGAGCAGGGTCAATCACAACCACCTGTTTGTTCTGGATCGTGGCAACCGCCAGACCACGTTCATTTGTTCCGTTCGATCGCAGACGGAAGATGCCGCCAACGCCCTGAAACCCAGCATTCTGAGTAAGCGCGGCACCTGTCAGCGCGTCCGATTTTCCCTGCCCGACCAATGCGCCGATGGCCGCGATGCCATCATAGGCCAAACCGCTGATCGGGTGCGGTGCCTCGCCATAGGTCGCATTGTACCGCTGGCGATAGGCTTGTGCCTTTGCCGGATCCGGCAAGGCAAACCAGCCGCCCTGCACACCCGGCAATTCCAGTGTTTGCGGCGGAATATCCCAGCGTGTCAGCCCGATGAATTGCGTCGTGGCCGGGGAAATGCCGGCCTCGGGCAGCAACTGGCTGAACAGCGGCAAGGCACCGGCGGTGGTCGCCGTCAGAAAGATCGAATCGGCCCCGGTTGCGTCGACCGTCGCCTTAATCGTGGGAACCGAGCCGATGACGCCCTGCTGCGAGCGGTCAAATCCAACCGAACCCGCATTGTTGACCCGGCTTGTGCTGAGGGCTGAAATAATTGCGGTTTGGCCCTGCTGACCTGCCCCATCGTTACTGTGAACGACGACCATTCCGGTTTTGCCCTGCTGGGCCGCGTAATTCACCAGCCGACCAGCCGTGTTTTCAAAGGTCGGTCCTAGCACAAACACGTTTCCACCGGCGACGCTGGTGTTGTTGGAAAAGGACAGAACATTGATGCTTTTGTCCAGAACGGCCAAACCGGCGGCATTGGCTGCCTGCGCGTAAACCGGGCCGATGATGATCTTCGCACCGTCATCCACGGCCTGTTTGGCCACCGTGCCGGCGATACCCGCGTTTCCTGCAGTGTCATAAACCCGAAGATCAATCTGCACATTCTGAAGATCAGCCATGGCCAGACGGGCGGCGTTTTCAAGGCTTTGGGCCAATGCCGCATCCCCCGATTGCGCCGATCCGCGTGGAACCAGCAGGGCGACAGGCACCGGTTTGGATGCGTTGATCGAAGGACCCCCACCCAGACCGCCGGGCTCACAAGCGGCCAGAAGCGCGGCAGTGGCGAGGACAACGGCGGATTTCGCCAACTTGCGAACGGGCTTGCAAACGGTAAACATCTAAATGAAAACTCCCTGATCCGGCGGCTTGGAACGCTGCTATTCTATTGAGCCGCGATAATAAACGTCATGCAGTGAGGGTCCAGCTTTGAATTTCCAGAAGGTCAGATTAGGCGCGGGATTGTATTTTGTTGCCACTCCGATCGGAACGGCGCGCGACATCACGCTCAGGGCGCTGGATGTACTGGCCTCGGTTGACATGATCGCCGCCGAAGACACCCGCAGCCTGCGGCGCCTGATGGAGATTCATGGAATCCCCTTGGAAGGGCGGCGTATCCAGGCCTACCACGACCACAGCAGTGCAGGCGCGCGCCAGAAAATCCTGGACGCCCTGGCGCAGGGATTGTCGGTGGCCTACGCATCCGAAGCCGGGATGCCGCTGATTGCCGACCCCGGCTACGATCTTGGACGACAGGCGGCCGAGGCCGGGCATTCCGTGACCTGTGCCCCGGGACCTTCTGCGGCCCTGATGGCCTTGACGCTTGCCGGTTTGCCCACGGATGCGTTCTTTTTTGCAGGCTTTCTTCCCAATGCCTCGGGCGCGCGCCGCAGCCGGATAGAGGCGCTGCGCGACATACCCGGTACGCTGGTGTTCTACGAATCACCAAAGCGCGTCGCCGCCAGCCTGTCCGATCTGGCCGAGGGTCTTGGACCCGACCGTCAGGCCGCGCTGTGCCGCGAACTGACCAAGAAATTTGAAGAGGTCCGGCGCGGCACGCTTGGCGATCTGGCCGAAGCCTATCGCGGCGAAACCGTAAAGGGCGAAGTTGTCTTGCTGGTTGATCGCGGCCATTCGCAAAACGTTAAGGACTCTGACGTAGAAGAGGCTCTGAAAAGAGCCTTGGAAACCCATTCGGTTCGGGACGCGGCTGATCTTGTCTCGCAGATGTTCAAACTGCCGCGCCGCCCCCTCTATCAGAAGGCTCTGAAACTCGGGAAGGAGTGAAATGGCCAGTCGTTCGGTCAGGGGGTCAGTTTCCTACCACGCGGGTCAGTCTGCGGAACTGTGCGTTGCAGCTGATTATGAACGACGTGGTTTCACAATCACTCACCGTCGTTGGCGCGGGGCCGGTGGTGAGATCGACCTGATTGCACGCGATGCGGACGGCGTCGTGTTCATCGAAGTCAAGAAAAGCAGCAGTTTTGAAAAGGCCGCAGCGCGGATCAGCCGCCGCCAGATCAGCCGAATCTACACCTCCGCAGCCCAGTTTCTGGAGCATGAACCCAATGGGCAGCTGACGAATGTCCGATTTGACGCGGCTCTGGTCGACGCGAGCGGAGCGGTTCAAATCATCGAAAACGCCTTCGGTCAGGTTTGATCGCCATTGAACCCCCTGCCCCTCTGCGCCATGTATCAGGCGAGAAAACGAGGGATACGCCATGAAAATCGCCTTTCAGATGGACCCAATCGGGACCGTGGACATCAATGCAGACAGTTCGTTCAGGCTGGCAGAAGAGGCACAGGCCCGCGGACATCAGTTGTTTTTCTACGGACCCGATCAGCTTGCTTATCAGGAAGGTCGCATTACAGCGCTTGGCCGGGACATGACGGTACAGCGCGTTCCCGGCGATCCGGCGGTTCTGGGGCCAGAACGCGAAGTGGATCTGGCCGATTTCGACGTGATCTGGCTGCGGCAGGACCCTCCGTTCGACATGCACTATATCACCTCCACGCACCTGCTGGACCGGCTGAACGGGCATGCCCTTGTGGTGAATGATCCCTTCTGGGTGCGCAACTACCCGGAAAAACTGCTGGTTCTGGATTTTCCCGATCTGACCCCGCCAACCACAATCGCGCGGGATCTGGAGACAATCAAAACCTTCAAGGAAAAACATGGCGACATCATCCTGAAGCCGCTCTACGGCAACGGCGGCGCCGGTGTGTTCCGCCTGGATACCAATGACCGCAACCTGACCTCGCTGCATGAACTTTTCACGGGCTTTTCGCGTGAACCTCTGATCGTGCAGAAATTCCTGCCCGATGTCCAAAACGGCGACAAACGCGTGATTCTGGTGGACGGGGAACCGGTTGGTGCCATCAACCGCGTTCCAGCAAAGGGCGAGACACGGTCCAACATGCATGTTGGCGGCCGGCCAGAAAAGATCGGCTTGTCCGACCGGGATCTTGAAATCTGCGCCAAGATCGGTCCGCTGCTGAAGGAAAAAGGCCAGGTGTTTGTCGGCATCGACGTGATCGGCGACTACCTGACTGAGATCAACGTCACCTCGCCCACCGGCATTCAGGAACTGGAACGGTTCGACGGGGTCAACGTCGCAGGCAAAATCTGGGATGCAATTGAAGCAAAGCTCTAGGCCATCGCCCGGGCGCTGATGCGAAAGCTCAGCGCTTCGGCGACATGGGGTTTGCGGATGTCAGGCGCGCCGTCGAGATCCGCAATCGTGCGCGCAACGCGCAGGATACGGTGGAACGCGCGGGCTGACAGTCCAAACCGTTCGGCCGCCTTCAACAGCAACTCCCTGCCTTCGGCGCCCGGCGCGGCAACTTCCTCCAGCAACGCCCCCTCGATATCAGCGTTTTGACGCACCAACGGGGTGCCCTGAAATCGCGCTGCCTGAATGCCACGCGCCCGTTCCACGCGCGCTGCAACCACAGCCGAACTGTCACCTGACGGCGGCAGATCCAGATCGGTAAACCCGACCGGAGGAACTTCGATTCGCAGGTCAAAACGATCCATCAAAGGACCGGAAATGCGCCCCAGGTAATCCTCGCCACACATCGGAACCCGCGAACAGGCACGCGCAGGATCGCTCAGATAGCCGCATTTGCATGGGTTTGCGGCCGCAACCAGCATGAACCGGCAAGGGTATTTCACATGCGCATTCGCGCGGGCGACCATGACCTCGCCGGTTTCGATTGGCTGGCGCAAAGTTTCCAGCACGGTGCGCGGAAACTCGGGGAATTCATCCATGAACAGAACCCCGTTATGGGCCAGCGAAATCTCACCGGGTTTGGCGCCCTTTCCGCCGCCGACGATGGCCGCCATCGAAGCGGTGTGGTGCGGTTCGCGAAAGGGGCGGCTGCGGTTGATGCCGCCTTCGTCCAGCAAGCCGCACAGGGACTGAATCATCGAGGTTTCCAGTGCTTCGACCGCTGTCAGCGGTGGCAGGATACCGGGCAACCGGGCGGCCAGCATTGATTTGCCCGATCCCGGTGTGCCGATCATGATCAGGTGGTGTCGCCCCGCCGCAGCAATTTCCAGCGCCCGTTTGGCGCGTTCCTGCCCCTTCACATCGCGCAGGTCTCGCGTAATGGGCGCAAGTGTCACTTCGCCGGGCTGCGCGACCGGCAATGGCGACTGACCCGAGAAATGCCGGACCACATCGCCCAGAGATTCGGCGCCGATCACTTGCGTAGCATCAACCCAGGCCGCTTCGGCGCTTGAGGCTTTGGGGCACAACAGGGAACGATCCTCGGCAGCGGCGGTCATGGCCGCAGGCAAGGCGCCGACGACGGGGACCAGCGATCCATCCAGGGACAGCTCGCCCAGCGCAACTGTGCCTTCCGCGGCATCGGCAGGAATGATCTCCAGCGCCGACAGCAGGGCCACGGCAATGGGCAGGTCGAAATGGCTGCCCTCTTTCGGTAAATCGGCGGGCGACAGGTTGATGGTGATCCGTTTGGACGGCAGGGCGATGGCCATGGAACTGAGGGCGCTGCGCACACGATCGCGCGCTTCGGACACGGCTTTGTCCGGCAGGCCTACGATCGAAAAGGCTGGCAACCCCGGTGAAACGGCGCACTGAACTTCGACCGGACGGGCATCAACCCCTTGAAATGCGACAGTGTGGGCGCGGGCAACCATTGTCTTCCTGTTTTTGGTTAACAGGACGTTGCTGCCATGGTTGCGGTTTAGGAATGGTTAACGGCGGTGTTCATTTCCCGACCATCGCCTTGAATTTCGGCCATGCTTCGGGGTCGGCGACCGTCTTGTCCCGACAAAACGCGTTGCAGAACCCCCAACTTGCGCCGTCAAGCTCCAGGAAGTGGGTGGCTACTTTGCCGGAATAGGGACAGTTTTCATTGGCGGAGGGGCCGCTTGCAACTGGCCTCGCCTGTGAAAACCCGCCGATGGGCCACGGGATTGAAGAAAGGTTCTGCGCGTAAGGAAAAGGATCGTACTGCACGGTCAACCCCATGGCCCGCCATTGCCTTACGCAAGGGTCCGAGAGCAGCTCCAGACAATAGTCGCGGCTCGCCGATGACACCGGCAGCCCATAGCCAATGATGCGGGCCGCAACTGGTGTATAGAAAACATCTGCCAGAGAATATGCGCCGAACAACGGACCCGAAGCCGCACCGGACACCGAACGGGCGTGATCCCACAATGTGTCGATGCGCTTCAGGTCTGACAGGGTCTCGGGCGAAGGGTCAAAACCCACCCAGCAGTGAAGCAGTTGCATCGGGCATTGGCTGCGTAACGCCGAAAAACCCGACACCATTTCTGTGCAAAGCCAGCGCGCGGTTGCGCGGGCCGCCGGTTCGTTGGGCCACAAGCCTGCCTCGGGGTGCCGTTCAACCAGCGTCTCGGCCATGGCCAGGCTTTCACCAACCACAGTTCCGTCCGGCAAACGCAAGGCCGGCACAAGCCGTGCCGGAGCCAGAGATTTCATGTCTTCGTCCATTGTGCCGGAATACAGACCAATCAAATGGCTTCGATAAGGCAGGCCGAATTTTTCCAGCATCAGCCATCCACGCATGGACCAGCTGGAAAACAGGCGGTCCCCGATATACAGGTCATAAGTCATGCGGCAACGATGCCGCAGGGCTTTGCATCAGTAAATCAGAGAATTGTGGGCACTCTTATCACGGAAGATGATTAATAGACCCAACCGACCATGTGCTGCCGTCCAGCGAAATCCGCGTCACCGACAGATTGTCGATCCGGTGTGAAAATGCCTGTTGCGCATCCAGATCAAGCGCGCGTTGCACCTGTGTCAGGATAACGCCGAAATGGGCGACAATGACCAGATCCGCGCCCGTGTGCGCTGCGATCAGCCGATCAATGGCCCGGTCCACCCTCAGGCGCACGTCGTTCCAGCTTTCGCCACCGGGCGGGCGTATGTCGCCGGGATTGTCCCAATAGGCAAATGCAAGTTCGGGATCTTCCGCCTCGATCTCGGCAAAGGCGCGCATCTCCCAGCGGCCAAAGTTGATTTCCCGCAAATCACGGTGATGCGGCAACCGTCTCCGCGTGCCCTGAATGGCCGTTGCCGTATCCGCCGCACGGGACAAGTCGGATGACACGATCAGAGCATCTGATGGCAGGTGCTCGTGCAACCGGTCAATCGCGGCCTGATCGCTCAGGTCAGCAGGCAGATCGGACCAGCCGACCATGGTTTTGGCATGTGTGGGCCCGTGCCTGACAAGAAACAAACGCGTCATGGCAATTGCCCCTTTAAGACCAGCGGCAACCCGGCTGTCACCTGCACGACCAGATTGGCCTGCGCGGCCAGCGCAATGTTCAGACGCCCCTGCGCCTCGCGGAACCGGCGGGCCAGCGCGTTTTCGGGCACGATGCCATGACCGACTTCGTTGGACACGACAACCAGCCGGGCCGGGCAATCGCGCAGTGCGTTCAGCAAATCCTCCTGCGCAGATTGCAGATCGGATTCTGCAAGCAAATGGTTGGTCAGCCACATGGTGGCGCAATCGATCAGACAGATCTGATCCGCTGCCAGTTCGGCCAGAACCGGGGCCAGATCCATGGGCGCCTCAATCGTGGTCCAGCCTTCCCCGCGCTGATCCAGATGGCGCTGAACCTTGGCGTGCATCTCGCCATCAAGCACTTGTGAAGTTGCAAGATAAACCCGGCTTTTTGCAGTTGAAACAACCAGTTGTTCCGCAAAGGCCGATTTCCCCGAGGCCGCCCCGCCCAGTACAAAGGTTAAATCGGAGCTCACGATCCCTACCTTTCAAATGATCCATCTGGTCTTTCTGTGCGTATCGACACCAGGTCGGCATGGCAAGCCCGGCCCGCGCCTGTGAAAGGGGAGATTTGCATGGCACTGGATAACGCAAAAGACTTTTCGATGTCCCGGCAGGCAATGAAAGCCGAGCTGCTGGACGCTGAAACCGAACTTCGGCTGGCTTATGCATGGCGGGATGAACGAGATGAGCAGGCGCTGCATCGCCTGATCACCGCCTATATGCGGTTGGCGATTTCAATGGCCGCCAAGTTCAAGCGCTATGGCGCGCCAATGAATGATCTGATTCAAGAGGCCGGGCTGGGCCTGATGAAAGCCGCCGACAAGTTTGATCCGGACCGCGGCGTGCGCTTTTCGACCTATGCGGTTTGGTGGATCAAGGCCAGCGTACAGGATTACGTGATGCGAAACTGGTCGATGGTGCGAACCGGATCGACCTCTTCGCAGAAATCTCTGTTCTTCAACATGCGGCGGGTTCAGGCCCGGTTGGAACGTGAAGCAGCGACCGAGGGTATGGAACTGGATCGCCATCAGCTTCACCAGATGATCGCGGCCGAAATCGGGGTCCCGCTGCGCGACGTCGAAATGATGGAGGGGCGTCTGTCCGGTTCAGATTTCTCGCTCAATGCGGTGCAGTCGGCCGATGAAGACGGGCGAGAATGGATCGACGCGCTTGAAGACGATCGCGAACAGGCCGCTGAAACCGTGGAAAGCCGTCACGACACCGAACAGCTGCGTGAATGGCTGCTGAAAGCGATGCAATCGCTGAATGAGCGCGAGCGTTTCATCGTGCGCGAGCGCAAACTGCGTGAACCTTCCCGGACACTGGAAAGCCTCGGGCAGGAGTTGGGATTGTCTAAGGAACGTGTACGTCAGCTTGAAGCCGCCGCCTTTGTGAAAATGCGCAAGAACCTTGAAGGCCAATCGCGCGAGGTGCAACACTTCATCGCATGAAACAGTTTGCGATTCTTGTTTGGGCCCTGACCCTTACCTACGGGTTGGCGCGACCCGGGCAGGCCGACGGCCTGATCCGCGATGATGTGACGTCCGCCATGCAGGCGGCGGATGTGGTCATACTGGGTGAAATTCACGACAACCCGCGCCATCACCTGGTTCAGACTCAGGCGCTTGAGGCGGTTTCGCCCTCTGCCGTTGTTTGGGAAATGGTGACGGAAGAGGGTGCCAAACGTCTGGCTCAGACGGCAGCCTCCGACCCCGAGGAATTGTCACGTATTCTGCAATGGGCCGAGTCAGGCTGGCCACCGCTCAGTATGTATTACCCCGTCTTCGAGGCAACGGATGCGCCAGTTTACGGGGCGATGGTTCCACGAAAAGCCGCCCGAACTGCCATGGAACGAGGTGCCGCCACGACGTTCGGCGCCGATGCCGCGCGCTATGGCCTGACGGTACCCCTGTCAGCCGATGATCAGGCTGCGCGCGAGGCCGATCAGCTTGCCGCACATTGCAACGCGGTTCCGACCGAGATGTTGCCCCAGATGGTTGCGATTCAAAGGTTGCGGGATGCGGTCCTGACACGCGCGATCCTGCGCGCAAAGGATGAAACCGGCGGGCCGGTCGCGGTTATCACCGGCAACGGCCACGCTCGCAAAGACCGCGGTATCCCGACCTTCCTGTCGCGCCTGAGCCCCGGTCTGAAGGTTTATGTACTGGGCCAGTCCGAAGATGGCGTTATCGATGGCACGTTTGACGCCGTAATCGACAGCCCCGCTGCCGAGCGGGAAGATCCGTGCGAAGCCTTTGGTGTGCAGAATTAACAACTGGAACAACCTGCCTGCGTTGCCTAATGTCGGGGCCGACCGGGACGGGAAGGGCAGATGATGCTGGCATCCAAACGCATATTGCTGATCATTGGCGGCGGGATTGCGGCTTACAAGTCGCTGGACCTGATCCGGCGGCTGAAAGAACGCGGTGCGGCGGTGACTCCGGTCCTGACGGGCGCAGCAGAAGAATTCGTGACGCCCTTGTCCGTGTCCGCTCTGGCCGGAGACAAACTCTACCGAGATCTGTTCGATCTGACGGATGAGGCCGAGATGGGCCATATCCAGTTGTCCCGTTCTGCTGACCTGATCGTAGTGGCTCCGGCAACGGCGGATCTGATGGGCAAGATGGCTGCTGGGCTCGCTAATGATCTGGCCTCGACCCTGTTGATGGCAACGGATACGCCCGTGCTGTGCGCACCCGGCATGAATGTGCGTATGTGGGATCATCCCGCGACGCAACGCAACCTAAGGCAATTGCAGGCCGATGGCGTCCGGTTCGTCGGTCCGAACGAAGGCGATATGGCTTGCGGCGAGTTCGGACCGGGCCGCATGTCGGAACCTCTGGAGATCGTGGCCGCGATCGAGGCCGCATTGGGCAATGGCCCCCTGTCCGGCAAGCGTATTCTGGTTACGTCGGGACCGACCCACGAACCCATCGACCCGGTGCGCTATATCGCCAACCGGTCGTCTGGCGCGCAAGGCACGGCCGTGGCCCGCGCGCTGGCATCCCTGGGGGCCGAAGTGATCTTTGTGACCGGCCCCGCAGATGTTCCCCCGCCCGATAACGTGCAGGTCATCCCAGTGGAAACCGCGCGCCAGATGTCCGATGCGGTCGATGCAGCCCTGCCTGTCGATGCCGGCGTGTTTGCCGCAGCCGTGGCTGACTGGCGCGTGGCCAGCGCGTCCGATCGGAAGCTGAAGAAAAGCCGCGACGGCCTGCCGGCGCTGGAGTTTGCCGAAAACCCTGACATCCTGAAACGTGTGTCGCACATGACGGAAGGGCGGCCCAGACTGGTTGTCGGCTTTGCCGCCGAAACCAATGACGTAGTCGAAAATGCGACGGCCAAACGCACGCGCAAAGGATGCGACTGGATCGTCGCGAACGATGTCAGCCCCGCGACGGGCATTATGGGCGGTTCGGAAAATGCCGTGACCCTCATCTCGCAAGATGGGGCCGAAAGCTGGCCTCGCATGGGCAAGGATGAAGTGGCCCGGAAACTGGCCGCCAAAATCGCCGACGCTTTGACAGAATAAGATACCGGCCCCGCGTGGCACGGCAAGAGGTGCAGCAATGGTAGCAATTCGTGTAATCCGTGAAGATGGAGCGGACCCTTCGGTTCCCCTGCCCTCGTATGAAACATCGGGCGCGGCGGGCGCGGACGTGCGGGCCAATCTGCCGGGTGGCGCGCCGATCCGGCTTGAACCGGGTCAGCGGGCACTGGTGCCGACCGGGCTGCGGATCGAAATTCCCAACGGGTATGAGGTGCAGGTGCGCCCCCGTTCCGGGCTTGCGCTGAAACACGGAATTACCTTGCCAAACACGCCCGGCACCATCGACAGCGACTATCGCGGCCCGTTGGGTGTGATCGTTCTGAATGCTGGGCAGGATGTGTTCGAGATCACGCATGGCGAACGCATTGCGCAACTTGTGGTGGCCCCGGTTGTGCAGGCCGTGTTCGAGGCCGCGGTTGCCCTGTCCGACACCGAACGCGGGGCAAGTGGCTTCGGTTCGACCGGGCGCGGCTGATGATACTGGTTCTGGGGCTTGCCGCCGGGCTTTGGGGCATCGGGTATTTTGCCGGAGTTTCACGCGGGGCGCGGAATGTATCCGTTGCCGTATTGTTGGCCGGGGTCATCATTGCCCAACTGGTGCTGCCGGATGGAAACCCGCTAAGGCAGGCGACCGGCGGATCGGCGGCCGTCTGGCTGATCCTGGGTGGCGCGGCCGGTCTTGCTCTGATTTATGGCAGGTTGTTGAGGATGCTGCGCGCTCGCGCAGCGCCTGCCAAGGAGCCTGCCATGCCATCCGATCAATTTAGCGAAACCGAACTTGACCGCTACGCACGCCACATCGTTCTGCGCGAACTGGGCGGACCCGGACAGAAACGGCTGAAAAAGGCGCGGGTTCTGGTCATTGGTGCCGGCGGGCTTGGCGCCCCGGCCCTGCAATATCTGGCAGCGGCAGGTGTCGGCACAATCGGCGTGATCGACGATGATGAGGTCGAAAACGCCAACCTGCAGCGGCAGGTAATCCATCGGGACGCGGATATCGGCATGCCCAAAGTGTTTTCCGCCCAACAGGCGATGGAGGCGCAGAACCCGAATGTGGTGGTCCTGCCCTATCATCGCCGCCTGACAAACGACATCGCCGAAGAACTGTTCCGCGACTTTGACCTGATCCTGGACGGTACCGACAATTTCGACACTCGCTATCTGGCCAACCGAACGGCAGTCGCGCTTGGCAAGCCACTGATCTCGGGCGCGCTGTCGCAATGGGAGGGGCAACTGAGCGTCTTTGATCCGGCCACGGATGGCCCCTGCTATCAATGCATTTTCCCCGAAGCCCCCGCCCCCGGGCTGGCTCCTTCCTGTGCCGAAGCGGGTGTCGTTGGCCCCCTACCCGGTGTGGTCGGATCCATGATGGCGGTGGAAGCCATCAAGGTCATCACTAGCGCGGGGCAGGCCTTGCGCGGCGAGATGCTGATCTATGACGCGCTTTACGGCGAAAGCCGCAAGATCACCCTGTTCAAACGCGACGATTGCCCGATCTGCGCAAGCGCAGCGGTTTAACCCAATCCGCCGCGCGCCAGCGGCGCGCGGCCCGGCCCAACCCCGCCGGGGCACGTCTTTGATGTGTCCCGCGGGGGCGGGAGCCTAATGCTGGCCCAATGCCCGATCCAGATCGGCGATCAGGTCTTCGGCGTCTTCCAGCCCGACAGACAGGCGGAAAATCCCGTCGCCGGCATAGGCGCGGTAGTCCTCAAGCTGCGCACCACTCAGCCGGAAGGACGTTTCCATCAGGCCATCGGTTCCCATCCAGAAAATCAGGCTGCGATGATGCCCCAGCGACACCGCGTAGTGAATCACCTCAAGCCGCTCGATCATCTGCTGCGCGATACGTTCACCATCAGCGGCGCGGCCGACCTGAAACGAGATCATGCCGGATTTGTTCGACATCTGCCGTGCCGCCAGATCCGATTGCGGATGCGAGGCCAGACCCGGATAGATGACTTTCGTGACACGTGGGTCGTCTTCCAGCCATTGCGCCACAGCCATTGCACCCGCCTCATGCGCTTTCATCCGCAACGGCAGGGTCGTAGCCCCGCGCGCGATCAGCCAGGCGTTGAAGGGGGACAAAACGCCTCCATGATGAATACCTGCCTCGATCCGCATTTTCGCGATCAGCTCGGCGGACCCGGCAACGGCGCCGCCAATCGCATCACCATGGCCGCCGATATATTTGGTAATCGAATGCATCGTCAGATCAACGCCAAGACCCACCGTGTCCATGCCCAACGGCGATGCAAAGGTCGCATCACAGCTGAGCAACGCCCCGGCGTCACGCGCCAGTTTCGAGACGGCGGCCAGATCGGTCAGGCGACCGATCGGGTTCACCGGCGTTTCCGTGTGGATCAGGCGGGTGTTGGGGCGAATTGCGGCCGCCACCGAGGCCGGATCGGACATGTTGACCGCCGAGACTTCGATCCCCATACGCGGCAAAGTCTCGCGTGCCAGTTCCGCGACCCCTGCATAAGAAACATCCGACACGATCAGATGATCTCCGGCGGACAGAAAGGTGAAAAAGATCGCTGACGCAGAAGCCATCCCGGACGCGCTTGCCAGACAGGCTTCAGTCCCCTGCAACGCGGCAATCTTGGCCTCCAGACCCGCGACCGTCGGGTTCGCCCAGCGCGAATAGACAAACGGGCTGTCCGGCGTCAGGTCATGGGCCGAAAAACCCGCCAGATCCTCGGTCACATAGGTCGAGCTCATGTGGATCGGCGGAGCAGACGCGTTGGTCGAAGCATCCGGCGGATCGCCTGCGTGGATGGCCCTGGTCATGATCCCGGCGGGACGGTTCGGCTTGGTCATATCCTGTCTCCCTTTGCCGACGACCCTGCGTGCGCCACGCTGCCGATGCAAGCCGGATTGCGACTTTTTCAGGCGACTTGCGCGCCCGCCCTCTGGACCATCACAGGCAGGCTGCCTACCTTGTCAGACAAAGGAGATCTGAATGACCAACCCGATCCTGTCCGACTGGAACACCCCCTTTGCAATCGCCCCATTTGCCGAGATTTCGGACGATGATTTTGCCCCGGCGCTGGATCAGGCATTGGCCGCGCACACCGCCCAGATCGATACCATCGCGACGAATCCGGACGCCCCGACATTCGCCAATACAATCGAGGCACTCGAAGCCGCCGGGGAACAGCTGGACAAAGTTCTGGCGGTCTTTTTTACCGTCGCAGGTGCGGACAGCAACCCGGCGCGCGAAGCCCTGCAGCGCGATTTCTCACCCAAACTGGCGGCCCATTTTTCCGCGATCTCATCCAACAAACCTCTGTTTCAGCGGGTCGCCGATCTTTGGGCGTGGCGCGGTGAATTGGGCCTGACCGACGAACAGGCGCGTGTCCTGATGCTGACCCATCGCGGTTTTGTGCGCGCGGGTGCGGCGTTGCAGGGTGATGACGATACCCGCATGCAGGAAATCAAATCCCGCCTGGCCACGCTGGGCACATCCTTCACCCAGAACCTGCTGGCGGATGAAAGGGACTGGTTCATGGAGTTGACCGAGGGTGATCTGGCCAGTCTGCCCGGTTTTGTCACCGATGCCGCCCGTGCGGCCGGCAAGGAGAAAGGGCTGGATGGCCCGGTTGTGACCCTGTCACGGTCCTTGATCGTGCCGTTTCTGCAATTCTCGCCCCGCCGCGATCTGCGCGAAAAGGCGTATCTCGCGTGGGCGGCGCGTGGTGCGAAAGGCGGGGAAACCGACAACCGCGAGATTGCCGCTGAAATCCTTTCGTTGCGCGGAGAACGCGCTACGCTGCTGGGTTATGGCAGCTTTGCCGATTACAAACTGGAAACGGAAATGGCCCGGACGCCGGATAGGGTGCGGGACCTGCTGATGCAGGTTTGGAAGCCTGCTAAGGCGCGCGCAGATGCCGATGCCAAAACCCTGACGCAAATGATGCAGGAGGACGGGGTCAACGGGCCGCTGGAAGCCTGGGACTGGCGGTATTACGCGGAAAAACGGCGCAAGGCCGAGCATGATCTGGATGAGGCCGCGCTCAAGCCGTATCTGCAGTTGGAGCGTATGATCGAGGCGTCCTTTGCCTGCGCCAATCGGCTGTTCGGGCTGGAATTCAAGCCGCTGGATGTCCCGCTCTATCACCCCGATTGCCGCGCATGGGAGGTGACGCGCGATGGCAAGCATATCGCGGTGTTCATCGGGGACTACTTCGCGCGCGGTTCCAAACGGTCCGGTGCCTGGTGCAGCGCAATGCGCGCGCAGGCGAAATTCCCCAAGGAACAGGCGCCAGTTGTCATTAATGTCTGCAACTTCGCCAAAGGCGACCCGGCGCTGCTGTCCTACGACGACGCGCGCACCCTGTTTCACGAATTTGGCCATGCCCTTCATCAGATGCTGTCGAATGTGACCTATGAAAGCATCTCGGGCACAAGCGTTGCGCGGGACTTTGTGGAACTGCCCAGCCAGCTTTACGAACACTGGCTGGAAGTGCCCGAGGTACTGGCAGAATACGCAACGCATGCAGAAACCGGCGAACCGATGCCGCAGGACATGTTGGAGAAGGTACTGAAAGCGGCCAATTTCGATCAGGGCTTTCAAACCGTGGAATATGTCGCCTCGGCTCTGGTCGACCTGGCATTCCACGACGGCGCGGCCCCAGCCGACCCGATGGCGAAACAGGCCGAAGTTCTGGCCGAAATCGGAATGCCGCGCGCCATCGGAATGCGCCACGCCACTCCGCATTTCGCGCATGTCTTTTCCGGGGACGGATACAGTTCCGGCTACTACAGCTATATGTGGTCCGAAGTTATGGATGCCGACGCTTTTGCGGCATTTGAGGAGGCGGGCAGCGCCTTCGATCCCGATCGCGCCCAGGCGCTTGAGGACAACATCCTGTCCACCGGAGGCTCACGCGAGGCCGAAGACCTGTATCTCGCCTTCCGTGGCCGCCTACCGGGTGTCGAGGCACTGCTGAAAGGGCGGGGCCTGATCGCCGCCTGAACTGGATGGGTCGTCAGTACCCCAACTGGCGATCCACCAGATGCAGGAAGGGCTCACCTGCCTCACCGCGCCGGATGTTTTCGCAAATGACCTGCGCGGCAGTGATCTCGCGGGTTTCGGACGCGATATGAGGTGTCACAGTCACGTTGGGATGTGCCCAGTACGGATGCTCGGGCGGCAGTGGTTCGGTCCGGAACACGTCCAGCGTGGCATGACCCACTTGCCCTGAATTCAACGCATCCAGCAGGGCATCATCGTCGATCAACGGCCCGCGACCCGGGTTGAGGATCCGTGCACCTTTGGGCAACAGGGCCAGCGTTTCCGCGTTCAGCGTGTTTTCCGTCGCTGCCGTATCGGGCAGCAGCAGAACCACAATTTCTGCCTGAGACAGCGCCCTTTTCAATCCCTTCTGCCCATGCAGACAAGTCACGCCGTCGACGTCCTTGGGCGTGCGGCTCCAACCGGTAACATTGAAATTCAGCGCGGCCAGTGCCTTGGCGCAGGCCAGCCCCAAAGCGCCCAGACCCAAAACCGTTACATGCCGTTGCTGCGCGAGCGGCGGTGCTTCGGGCGTCCAGACGCCGTCCTGGACGGTGATGTGACGATCCATCCCCAGATGGTAGCGCAGCACATGCCCGACGACCCATTCTGTCATGCCTTGCGTCAGCCCGTGATCGACCATCCGGGCCAGCGGCACGGTCAGGGTTTCATTGTCCGCGATACTCTCGATCCCGGCCCACAGGCTGAGTACAGCCTTGAGCCGACTGAAGGGCCCGAAATCCCGCAATCCGCCCGTCGGTCCGTAAACCACGTAGTCGACCTGTTCCGGTGAAATCTCTGGCGACAACTCAAACTCCAGCCCGGCTTCGGACAGGCCCTGGCGCAGCAACGGCTCATAAACCGGCCAAAGCCCGGGACGTGCGGAAAACAGGACATTCACTGTCATGGATTGCCTTTCAGATTAACGAGGACGATGGATATGCGCGCTTTGAACGATGCCGAACGCGGCCATCAGAACCAGCATGGCCGAGCCGCCATAGCTGACCATGGGCAGCGGAACGCCGACAACCGGGGCAAGACCCATGACCATGGACATGTTGACGGCAAAGAACAGGAAGAAGTTCAGTGCAATGCCCAAAGTCACAAGCGATGAGAAACGGTCTTTGGTCGTCAGCGCGGTAACCATGCAGAAAATCAGGATCAGAGCATACAGGATCAACAGCGTGATGCCGCCGACGAACCCGAACTCTTCGGCCAGTGTGGTAAAGATGAAATCGGTATGTTTCTCGGGTAGGAAGTTCAACCGCGACTGAGTGCCCTGCATAAACCCGCGTCCGTTCCAGCCCCCGGATCCCAGGGCAATCTTGGACTGTGTAATGTGGTAACCCGCGCCAAGCGGATCGGTGGAAGGATCGAGAAACGTATCGATGCGCCTGAACTGGTAGTCCTTGAGCAATTGCCAGTCTGTCCCACGGCTGTTGAACACTGTGGCGATCAGCCCGACACCTGCTGCTATTACGGCGGCGAAATAGGCCCAGTGGACACCAGCCAGAAACATCAGGCCACCGCCAGCGGCCAGCAACAGGATCGACGTACCCAGGTCAGGCTGTTTGAGCACCATGAAGGTTGGGATCAGGATCAGGGCAACAGGGATAAGCACCCAAAGCGGGCGCGAGGTCTTGTGAGACGGCAACCAGTCGTAATAGGCGGCCAGCACCATGACCAGGGCAACCTTCATGACCTCGGACGGTTGAAGCCGCATGAACCCAAGGTCGATCCAGCGCTGCGCGCCCATGCCGACCGTGCCGAAAAGCTCGACAAAGATCAGCAGAACGATCGAGCCGAGATAGGCCAGAACCGACATGTTGCGCCAGAACCAGATCGGAACAAGCGCCACAATGAACATGGCCGCCAGACCCATCCCGAACCGCTCCATCTGCGGTTCGGCCCACGGGGTCCACGAACCGCCCGCCACCGAATACAGCATCAGGAACCCGGCACTGGCCGTGCTGATCAACAGCAGGGTCAGCGGCCAGTTCATATACAGAAACTTGCGAAACCCCGACGGCGTGGATTTGACGGCATATTCAAGATAGCTCATGCGCGGTCCTTTTCATCCGGACGCGCTTTGGGGCGGCGGTCGCCCTCCAACCTTTTTTGCTGTTCCTTGATGCGCTCGCGGTCGGCAACCGGATACGCCTCAAGCGGGGGCGTACCGTTGTAGAGCGCCTGAAGCATGATGTCCCGCGCGACAGGGGCGGCCGCCTTGGACCCGCCACCGCCATGTTCAACGACGACGGCTATGGCGTATTTCGGATTATCGTACGGGGCGAAGCTGACGAACAGCGCGTGGTCACGCCGTTCCCAAGGCAGATCTTCGTTTCGGATCACACCAGCAGCGCGTTCAGCCTTGGTAATGTTGCGGACCTGACTGGTACCCGTCTTGCCCGCCATGCGAAACTCATCTGCGATGATACGGCTGCGGTAGGCCGTTCCACGCCGGTCATTGGAGACCGAGAACATCGCTTTGCGCACCTGTGACAGGTTCCGCTGATTGACCGCAAGTGGCTCACCCGCGCCCGAGGGCTGTTCGACCCCGTTGACCGACCGGACCAGGCGCGGCGTCACGGCGCGGCCTGTGGCGATCCGCGCGGTCATGACGGCAAGCTGCATGGGCGAGGCCAGCATGAAGCCCTGACCGATCGAGGCGTTAGCGGTGTCCCCGACCAGCCATTCCTGCCCGTGGACCCGCTGTTTCCATTCCTGATTTGGCGCCAGCCCCCCTGCCACGGCCGACATCGGGATATCGTGCTTGATGCCCAGCCCGAAAGTTCGGGCCATGTCGGATATCCTGTCGATGCCCACGCGCAAGGCAACATCATAATAGTAGACGTCGCAACTGCGTTTGAGAGAGGTTTCAAGATCGACCGTACCGTGCCCGCCGCGTTTCCAGCAATGGAACCTGCGGCTGCCGACTTTCAGATGACCGGGGCAATATACCGTGTTGCCGGGTCCGATCACACCGGCCTCAAGCGCAGCCATGGCCGTGATCATTTTGAACGTCGACCCCGGTGGATAGGTACCCTGTACCGTCTTGTTTGCCAGCGGACGATATTTGTCCTGTGTCAGCGACCTGTAATCGGCGACCGAGATACCGCGTACAAACAGGTTGGGATCAAAGCTGGGGGCCGAGGCAATCGCACGCAGATCGCCGGTTTCGCAGTCTATCACAACCGCCGCCGCGCTTTCCCCGGCCAATCTGGCCTGTGCGTATTGCTGCAGATCGGCGTCGATCGACAATTGCAGGTCGGCCCCGGCTTCACCCTCCTGGCGGTCCAGTTCCCGCATCACGCGACCGGTCGCGTTGACCTCGACCCGCTTGGCCCCGGCCTTGCCGCGCAGGGTGGCCTCCTGCTTGGCCTCCAGCCCGACCTTGCCGATCTGAAACCGGGGGATGCGCAGAACCGGCTCGGGGTCTTCCATTTGGCTCAGGTCGTAGTCGCTGACCGGGCCGACATAACCGACGATATGGGCGAAATCCTCATACCGGGGATATTGGCGGGTCAGACCGACTTCGGGCGTCACGCCGGGCAGGGCCGGCGCGTTCACCGCAACTTTCGAGATGTCCTCCCACGTAACCTGATCTGCCAGCGTGACCGGCAGGAAGGGTGCGGACCGGCGCATTTCCGTGCGGGCACGCTCGATCTCATCCTCGTTCAGGGGGATCAGTTCCGAAAGCTTGGCAATGACCGAGTCGATATCACCCGCGTCTTCGCGCACGATCACGATCCGGTAGGACGGCGAGTTCTGGCCAATGACCTGTCCGTTCCGGTCATAGATGCGCCCGCGTGTCGGCGGGATCAGGCGGATGTTGATCCGGTTTTCCTCGGCCAGCAGCCGGTACTGATCGGCCTGATCAACCTGCATAAACCGCATCCGCGCGGCCAGACCACCGATAAAGACCGCCTGCAAACCACCCAGAACCAACGCCCGGCGCGGCAGACGTTTGTAGGCAAGGCCCTGGGATTTGGTGCGTTTCTGCTTCATGCCCGCGCCCCGACAATACCGGCATCCGCAGCTGAAATACGGCGGACGCCCATACCATTCTGACTGATCAGTACAATCAAGGGATAGATGGCGATGGTCAAAATCAGTTGAACAACTGTCGGCCAAAAAGCGGTCTGCTGGACCGACAGAACCGACAGAATGAAACGGTTCAGCACAAAGATACCGGTCATCACCGCCGCGACCGAGCTCCATTCGCCAAAAAATCCGATGTCCCGCATTCCCGGCGCTGCCGAGCGCAAATAGTTTGTTGCCACAACGACCAGTGCCGCCAGCAACCCCGGCGGCCGTTGCAGAAGCAGGTCGGCTATCAGCATGACAACGGCCACAATTGCGATGGGCGTGTATTCGGGGCGCCGAAGCACCCAAGCGAATGTGAGGGCGATCAGAACATCCGGAAACGGCCAGCGGTCCGGCTGGGTGTTCAGCGGCAACAGGTGCAGAAACAGCACAAGAACCACCAGAAAAACATAGAGGCAGCGCATGGCCCAGAGATGGGAAACCGCCTTATCCATCTGCGGCCTCATCCGGGGTCAGGGATGCTTCGGGTCGCAGCGGACCAACGATATCTCCGGAATCACGAATGGCGGGCGCCGACTGGTAACGCAGCACGCGCAGAAACTCGAGACGCTCGAAATCGGCGGACAGACGCACGCGCAACCTGCCACCCGGATCGGCGGTGATCTGACCGATCAGCAATCCTGCCGGGAAAACGCCACCGTCGCCCGACGTAATGACCCGGTCGCCGGGTCGGACGAGTTCACGGTTTTCCAGAAACTCGACCAATGGTACCGCTGTGTTGTCCCCCTTGATCAAAGCGGTCTGCCCGGACGGCTGGATGGTGGCAGGGATAGCGCTCGAGGCGTCCGTCATCAGGATGACACGCGCGGTGTCGGCGCCGACGCCGGAGATGCGCCCAACCAGCCCGATCCCATCCATGGCGGCCCAGCCATCGACTATACCGTCCCGTCGTCCCACGTTCAGAAGGACAGACTGCCGGAAGGGGGAACCGCTGTCGGCCATGACAACACCGGTGATATAGGTCAGGCGCGGATCCAGCCGGACGTTGTTCAGGTCCAGCAACCGGGCGTTTTCCTGTTCCAGTTGCAGCGCCGCCTCTTTCCAGGCGCGCATCCGGCGCAGTTCACTGCGCAATTCCCGGTTCTGCTCGCTCAGCCGCTGATAGCTCTGGAAATCGCGGACTAGGTTGACCGTGGCCGTGACCGGCACCATGGCCCATTCCATCGAGGGCACCACGGCATCCACGACCTGAGCGCGAAACCTCTCGACCCGTGGGCTGTCAATGCGCCAGACCAGAAAGATACCCAGCAGGCACAAAACAACGATCCCCAACAACAAACGGCGTAAGGGGGTGGTGTATTCGTCGCGCTGTGATCGGTCCTTTGCCACAGGACTCCTTCCCGTGCTGCTCGCGCCCGATTGTTAACCCTGTATTGGAAGGGTGCGCGCCTTAGCTTTCGTAGTCAATCGCGTGGCGCAGTTGTTTTTCGTATTCCAGCGCCTTGCCGGTTCCCAAAGCCACACAATTCAGGCTTTCATCGGCAATCGACACGGCCAGACCGGTCTGTTCGCGCAGCGCCAGGTCCAAATCACCCAACAGAGCGCCACCGCCGGTCAGCATGACGCCCCGGTCCACAATGTCCGCTGCCAGATCGGGCGGCGTGGTTTCCAGCGCGGTCATCACCGCCTCGCAAATCTGCTGGACAGGTTCGGACAGCGCCTCGGCCACCTGAGCCTGGCTGATCTCGATTTCTTTCGGAACGCCGTTCAACAGGTCACGGCCGCGGATATGCATCGACTGGCCACGGCCGTCATCGGGCATCCGGGCGGTGCCGATGGTGGTTTTGATACGTTCAGCGGTGGATTCGCCAACCAGCAGGTTCTGCTGACGGCGCAGGTACGAGATGATGGCCTCGTCCATCCGGTCCCCACCGACGCGAACCGAGCGGGCGTAAACGATGTCGCCCAGCGACAGAACCGCAACTTCGGTTGTACCGCCACCGATATCGACAACCATGTTTCCGGTCGGATCGGTGATCGGCATTCCCGCGCCAATGGCGGCCGCAATGGGTTCAGCGATCAGACCCGCGCGACGGGCCCCTGCGGACAGAACCGACTGTCGGATTGCGCGCTTTTCGACCGGAGTCGCACCATGCGGAACACAAACGATGATTTTCGGTTTCGAAAAGGTCGAGCGCTTGTGCACCTTGCGGATGAAATGTTTGATCATTTCCTCAGCGGTGTCGAAGTCGGCAATGACCCCTTCACGCATCGGGCGGATGGCCTCGATGGAACCGGGGGTCCGGCCCAGCATCAGCTTGGCGTCTTCGCCCACAGCCAGCACTTTCTTCACGCCATCCTTGACGTGATAGGCGACCACAGAGGGTTCGGACAGAATGACGCCGCGCCCTTTGACATAAACCAGCGTGTTCGCCGTCCCAAGGTCAATGGCCATGTCCGCTGTGAACAGGCCGCCCAGATTGCCAAAGATCCCCATGTTTCCCCTGATCCTGTCTGTCAGAATTTTCTACTGCCCGCGACTCGACGGTTCCGGGACGGATGACTTATAGGGTGCCAACACGCCCGATTAAAGGCCTGATTCCGTGACAATCAGCGCCTTTTCGCCTCATTGATAGGGACTTTAGAAGGCAAAATGCTTTCATATCAACATATTTACCACGCCGGGAATCTGGCGGACGTGCAAAAGCACTCATTGCTGGCCTGGACGCTGCGTTATCTGACGCAAAAAGACAAACCGCTGAGCTACATCGAAACCCACGCCGGACGCGGACTATACCACCTGGACTCGGAGGAGGCCCGCAAAACCGGCGAAGCGGACGCGGGCATCGAAAGGGCGCGGCGCGAGGCCTGGTTCGATCCGGAACACCCGCTGGCCCGGGCAATCTCGGACATACAGGCCCGGTATGGACCGGCCTGTTACCCGGGTTCTCCCATGATCGCAGCCAGCCTGTTACGCCCACAGGACAATTTGCATTTCGCGGAACTGCACCCAAAGGAATACGCGGCCCTTTCAGGCGAGTTAACGGCCCGAAACGCACGGGTGTATCGGCAGGATGGCTATGAACTGGCGCAATCCCTGCTGCCGCCCACGCCGCGTCGTGGAATGTTGCTGATCGATCCCAGCTACGAGGTGAAGGCCGAATATGGTCGTTTACCGGGGATCGTCGCCAAACTGCACCGCAAGTGGAATGTCGGGGTGATCGCGCTGTGGTACCCGATTCTGGCCGATAACCGTCATAAGCCTATGCTGGCAGCCCTGACCAATCAGGCATTGCCAAAGGTGATGCGCCACGAGGTGATCTTCCCGCCGGCCCGGGAAGGGCACAACATGATCGGTTCGGGGATGTTCATAATCAACGCACCCTACGGTGTCGAAGATGAAACCGCGCGGCTTTCGGACCTGTTCGACAGGATCTGAGGGACGTTCGTGCAAACAACGGGGGAACTCCCGCCCCGTTTGCCGGCATCAAAGATGCAGTCAATTGGTTTGGGCCCTGCACCGCGCCAAAGCGCGG